>JBQGDD010000001.1:0-3033 GCA_052038845.1 Dyadobacter sp.
CCTAATCAAACATCTATATTATTATTCAGATAAAAATGGATATCTATAATCCGTATCTGGAGTAAATGTTTCTTTAATCGTACGTGGAGAAACCCAACGTAATAAATTGATCATCGAACCTGCTTTATCATTAGTACCTGATGCCCTTGCGCCGCCAAAAGGCTGCTGACCAACTACGGCTCCTGTAGGCTTATCGTTAATATAGAAGTTACCCGCACAGTTTTCCAGTGCTTTTGTAGCTTCGTTTATAGCATACCTGTCCTGGCTGAAAATTGCGCCTGTAAGTGCATAAGGAGATGTCTCGTCAACTAATTTAAGTGTTTCGCTCCATTTATTGTCATCATAAACATATATAGTTAATACAGGGCCAAAAAGCTCGGTAACCATAGTTTCATATTTAGGATTGGTAGTTACTATAACCGTTGGTTCTATAAAATAACCTACAGATTTATCATAATTACCGCCTGCTATAATTTCGGCATCGCTGGCTTTTTTAGCAGCATCAATATAGCCTGCAAGTTTATCAAAAGAGGCTTCGTGTATAACTGCCGATACAAAGTTGTTAGTATCTTCAGTAGAGCCCATTTTCATTGACTTGATGTCTTTTACTAAAAGTTCCTTTATTTCTCCCCAAAGTGATTTAGGAAGGTAAGCCCTTGATGCGGCAGAGCATTTTTGTCCCTGGTATTCAAATGCTCCCCTTGAAAGGGCAGTTGCCACTTGGGCAGGTATAGAAGACGGGTGAACCATAACAAAATCTTTACCCCCTGTTTCGCCTACTATCCTTGGGTATGTTTTATAACGGTCTATGTTTTGACCTATTTTAGCCCATATACCGTTAAATACGCCTGTAGAACCTGTATAGTGTACGCCTGCAAAATCTGCGCTTTCAAAAACTGTGTCACTTATCATAGCAGGATTACCATGTACCATATTAATTACACCATCCGGCAGTCCGGCAAGTTTAAACACTTCCATAATAACGTTGGCACTGTAAACCTGCGCCGCGCTTGGTTTCCATACCACTACGTTACCCATTAAAGCGGGTGCAGCAGGCAGGTTACCTGCAATTGCAGTAAAATTGAAAGGCGTTACAGCATACACAAAGCCTTCCAATGGGCGGTGCTCCAGCCTGTTCCATATCCCTTCAGATGATACTGGCTGCTCAGTATATATCTGCTGCATATATTCTGCATTAAAACGAAGGAAATCTATAAACTCACACGCGGCGTCAATTTCTGCCTGGTGTACTGTTTTAGCCTGCGCTATCATGGTAGCTGCATTAATTTTTGCACGGAAAGGCCCGGCAATAAGTTCTGCTGCTTTAAGGAATATAGATGCCCTGTGCTCCCATGGCAGTGCAGCCCATTTAGTCCTGGCTTCAAGAGCAGCGGCAATTGCTTTTTCTACATGCTCTTTTTCTGCTTCATGATATTTACCTACTTCTTTTTTATGGTCAAAAGGAGGGTTTATTGTTTTTGTTTTTCCGGTGCGTATTTCTTCACTGCCAATGTATAAAGGTACATCAACAGTACTGTTATACATTTCTTTAAACTTGGCAAGTACCTGCTCTCTTTCTGTAGATTTTGGAGCATAAGCCTTAACGGGTTCGTTTATGGCCTTGGGCACATTATAAATTCCTTTTGGCATAATATAAAGTGTTTTAAAGGATTAAAATTTTAAATTATCGCAAATATACAAGAAATTATCCTACTGTTAATTGCATATACAGTAGTAAATATTGCGTATAAATGAATATGTGATTAATTTAAGGCATAAGGCGCGCTAAGGCGGAAAGTGGGTACAATAACCCTGAAGCTGCGTGTAGTGGTAAAATTAATCATATTGAAATAGCCTCTCATAGCCCCGAAAGGGGAGGAGAGCAGGCAGCCGGAACTGTAAGTGTGTTTTTCGCCGGGCTTTAAAACCGGTTTTTTGCCTATTACACCTTCACCGTCAACAATTTCCATATCATTAAGTGAGTCAAAAATCTCCCAGTGGCGGGTGTTAAGCTGTACAGAGTCTTTACCCTGGTTTTCAATAGTAATTTCATAACTAAAAGCAAACTGTATGCGGTAGTTTTTAAAGTAAGTGCCTTCAAAACTTGTGGAAACAGATATTCTTATGCCTCTTGTTATTTGTGATACCATGGTAATAATTATAGTATATTAACAGATAAAGCCAAAATTACGGATTTATTGTATGTAAATCTATATTTTAAATATTAAAATAATTCAAAAATATAGTTAACCTGCTGAATTTTAATTAATAATATTTTCTGAATTAGCCTGCCCTATGCCTATTACCCTGTCATACCTTTCATTATTTTCCCTATAATATACAAGCACGGTATAATCATTTTCAGTCTGGAAAAAATTACCGTCAACAGCGTTCTTGCCATCTACCCTAAGGTTTTTATCGGCAATAACATACATATAGTTAGTAAAGCCCTGTTTAATCATCAGTGCTTTTTCATAGGTAGCAGTTTTAGCGTCATACTCCATTTTATATTCATCGGTTTTGGCATAATTATTAAACATGCCGCCTATATATATATCCTTATTTTCAAAATAGGCAGGGGCGCTCATTTTAAAAAATACCCATGCATAATCCGCCTCCAGTAAAGGGTTAGTAACATTAAGGTTAACATTGTTAATTACAAAATTACCATTTACATCGGGGAAATAGGTATAGGGCCTGCTGGCTCTTGCTTCATTTGCATACAGTATAACATTATATATTTCGCCCCCGGTTATCCTCAGTACATTATTTATAGCATTCCTTATGTCTTTATTGTCAAAATAAAGATATTCAGTCCCTGCCCAAAACTGTGTTTCCTTGTCATAACGGTAAATCAGGTCGTTACCAATGGTATATTGAGGTTTAATATTGTATATAGCATTATCAAACCTTCCGTTCTGAAAAAGGGCAACCCTAACGTTTTGAAGAGGGTTCTGAAATGCGATAGCCTGTGATTTAATAGAAAAATCAAGGTTATGCTTTTCATTTATTTCCTCCATACCCCTTGCCCTT
>JBQGDD010000002.1:0-4916 GCA_052038845.1 Dyadobacter sp.
CCATTTCTCGGTTGAAACGCATCGGCATGTAAATCAACACTCGCAATAATTTTAGTGTTCTTGATTAACCAATAACGAATATATTCAAGTCCAGGAGCCCCTAAAATAGAATCTGGCAATACGATAGCAGTTCTTCCACCTTCTTTTAAAAGTTGGATTATACGTTCAATAAAAAGTTGCTCAGGAGGAACGCTCGATTGTAAACGGTCTGTTTTAAACCAATTGCCGTTTTTATCTTTATTCCAGATATAGGCAATATCAAACTGTTCCAGAATTTGCTGGTCTTTTATAGGGATTTTTGAGCCAAATGGCGGATTCGTAACGATTACATCAAAATGTCCCAAAGTCCTATGATTACGAATATCGCTTGCCGATATACCTAATGCTCTTGCAAGTTTCTTTTTAGTTTCTTCCTCCCATTCCTGAGGGGGTAATAATGAATTCAGTTGTAGTATATTCCCACTACCATCATTATTCATTACCATATTCATTTTAGTAGCCTTTACCAAATCAGGGTTAATATCAAAACCAAAATAATTTTCGGCAGCAATTTCGGAAATCTTATCATTGAATGCTTTTCTGACATCAGTGTTCCAGCCTTCCTCCTCACCATATTGGATTTCCATACGTTCCCTCAATGAGTCGATTACAGAAGTCATTGCAGTTACAACAAACCCACCAGTTCCACAGCTACTATCCAGAACACGCTCATTTTCTTTTGGGTTAATCATGGCAACCGCCATTTTCATCACATTTCTAGGGGTAAAGAATTCACCTCTGTCGCCTCTTAGATTCGCCCCGACAATTTCTTCGTATGCTTTTCCCTTTATATCTATGTTAGTAGTTAAAAGTGCATACTTTTGAAGTTCTGCTACTAAATAGGTTACTGTTCTGGGCAGTAACTTTATTTCGTCGTTTTTATCGAAGATTTGCCCATGTCTTTTCTTTACATCCTCAAAAATTTTGGAAATCCTCCTATAAACACTTGCCTGCCCATCTTTATAATTTCTTTCTTTGGAAGTCGTATAAAATTCAATGGGGTCTAATAAATTACGCTCATCATGAATTTTACAGAAAATTATCTTTAAAAATTCAAAAAAAGCAGGTTGTTTCTGTAACCCTTCATTAACATAAATGATATTATGGCAGGTTTTAAAGGTAAAGAGTAGATTATCCTCATAGGCTTTTATTAACGTGTTCCTATTTGGACGCTCATTTTCATCTGTAGTACCATCAGCTGAGGGGATATCGTTATACTCTTCATAAACGTATTTACCCTGTTCATTTTTTACCTTTCGCCAAACCTCCTTATGCAAACCATTTGTCCACATACCCCATTCGCAATTACTACATGCAGACATATATGACTTCATCTGCTCAACGCCGTTCTGCTTATCCGAAGCTTTAGTAGCCTCTTTTTTACACTCTATGACCATCCATACATTATGTTGGTCACGCATATCCTCTATACTTGTCCCATGAGGAAAAATTACAATATCTGCTCTTTTTTTCCCTGACCCCATTTGAACCATGTATTCAATCAAAATTCTTCCTTTTGAATATTTGTGCTCATTAATTAAGCGCTTTTCTACAGTTTGTCTTACATACTCCTCGGGTGTATCAGGTCGTATTACCCCATCTATATAATCTCGTACTTTTCCTTCGGGAATGGATATTATTACCTGCGTCTCTATCATTGTGAATTTCTTTTGCTGCTATATAAATTCAACAAATATAGATATTCCGCTTAACGAAAGATGATTTATAAACAAAATCTATATAAAAGATGATTTAGATAGATTTTTATTAGCAGTAAACTTGATGAATTCAACCCAATTTTTTGATAAAGTGGCTATTTTTACAGCTATTGAACCTTAATATATACTAACTCTCCCAGTCAATCAGTAATCAACAATATTATAATATAATACAGCTAAAACTAAATATGAAAGAAGAAAAAAATAAAGATACAATTGGTGAAAGTGATATAGTAAAAATTAGATTACCTCGTGTAAAGATTGCTAACATGTACCCAGCGTACAAAAAAGTTGTTGCGAAAGCAATATCAGGGAAGAAACTTACTGAGCTACAAACATATCAGTTAAAGTTTATTTTTGAAGTCGCAAAGGATTTTCCTGAAATACCACTGAACATTAGAAAGCAGCTAGCAAATCTTTATAGGGAGCAACTGCAACTCCTAGTAGACACAGAGTATTACTGGAACGCTGCGGAAGTTCGTGATATTATTGAAGAGCTTGAAGGAAGAACCGATTCATAAGTTAGCAAATAAGCTTTTAATCTAACCGAAAAATTGGATGTCGCAGGGTATTAATCATATTCGCCCCTCAATAGTGCCTATTAAGTTAATCAATGAGATTGTTGCAGTAGTACATAAAGCCGCATCTCTAATTGATGCCGTCCTCTTATGCGTTAATTCATTGGCTAAATCTAGTGTGGCTCTAGCATACTTTCTTAGTATTTCATTTGAAGAACCCGCTAATTCGACCGCAATATATGCTTCCAGCATTCGTTTTGCATCAGTTTTGCTGACTTCCTTACCATCGAGTATTGGATGTTTTTCTTTATCATAAACAGCTTGAGCAAGGGTAATTATAGTCTCTCTACCTAATAACCCAACTACTTGAAATTGTTCCTCTGACGCAGCTTCTTTTTGTCTAATTTGTATCTCATTGATTGAACGTTCAACACGCTCCCAATCGCTTAAGTCTACAGTTACACTAATTAAATCTGGCTGTTCATTTTCTTCTAAGACACGAATTAAGGGATTATACATTTCGAACACAAATGCTCTTCTTTCCCTGTAAGTTGAAAATGTCGAACTCCATTTTGCATACCATTCCCATAGGTCTCCGAATGGATTTGGATGTTTAAGCCCTAGTTGATTTAGAGCTTTAGACACATTAGATAAGATAGCAATATAATTGTCGTTAACGTCCTGAATTCTCTGCCCCCCAGTGGATACTGAAATCATTATATTTTTTAAATAATTCAAATCCTCAATCAGCTTCTGTTGGCTTCCCTTACCTCCCAGCTTATTCCAGTCAATCTTAGGCTGAGCCTTAGGCACAATTGTGACACTAGCAATGCGATGATTCTCCATATGTCTTGTAACTATCGCAAAACGTTCCAGTAGAATTGCTTCTATATGTTGTACCTCATCCCTAATTTTTACAAAAGTTTCAGTACTAACTGTTAAGTAAACAGTATAAAAATAAATGCCTCCGTTCCAATTGTCATATCCAGTTTCCTCTATTGCAAAACTAGAATTAGCAACTAATTCAGTTAAGTTATCAAATTTTTCTACCTTTAAAATTTCGGTTACTGTAAGAACAAGCCCCTCTATCTCTTCTATCATTTTAACATTTTATTATAATAATCATTGCCTACAAAGTAAAAATAATATATTTGTAAGTACATGATTTAGTTTCTAAAAAGTTCTACTATGACTTCTCAAATTTGGGCTACTTTGAATGATACAAGATTTAAAGGATATTGTCTTCATATACTGGTTCAGAGGTTTCAAAGGTTAGATAGAGCTATTAATATCTTTCTAGCTATAGCCTCATCAGGTAGTATCGCAGCTTGGGCTATATGGAATTCGTATCCAATGGTATGGGGTACAATTATAGCCTTATCGCAAGTTGTAACAGCCATCAAACCTTTTTTTCCATATTATAAATATGTAAAAGAACTTAACTCAAAATGTTTAAGAATTGAAAGTTTAAATATCGAGTTGGAGAAATTATGGTATAAATTACAGAAGGATAAAATTTCAGATGATGAGGCATCTGAGGCATATTTCGATATTCGGGCACAATGCAATGAGGTTTTCAATTTTGCAGATGAAACCATTCTAGAAGTTAGTAAAGCAATTGAAAATAAAGCAAATCAGAAAATGAAAGTTTTTTTAAAAAGTAACTATAACATTGTAATTAATATTTAAAATAAACATTATGGCAAAAGAACATGATAAATCACAAGGAGAACAAGGCAACGGCTCAAATAAGAGCGGTACAATTACAGGTAGAATAGATGAAAGTAAAAATAGATTACCTGACTTTCAATATACTCCTCCACCACCACCTAAAGACAATAAAAGTGAAAAATAGGAATCCTTTTAAAGTTATAGATGAATCATAAAATAATAAGATATTTATATCAAGGAACTTCGGATGAAATTGTTGAGATTGAGCTTTTACCTACAGAACCTCATAGTCAAATTTCTCAAGAGGACATTGAGAATTATCTAAGCATTGCTTTAGAAGTACTGGAAGTCATAGAAAGCTCCTTTCCTCGTTATACTATTAGAAAAGTAAAAGATAATATTGGATTCTAGCTTTATATTTTTTACTACCTTTGCGCTTCAAACAGCGTGGGAACGGCTGAAAGTTGACAGTTTGAACTAAGTTAGGAGTGGAGGCTAGCCTAACTCCAAAATTTTATAGTAATCGGTTATAAACTGGTTCGATAATTCAACCGTTCCCGCTACTACCTAAACCACCAGTGCAAATTGGTGGTTTTTTATTTTTTGGAAATTATGAACATGAAAAAGATTGTTGAGTACAGGAAATTACTCGACGTTACTAAAGCGGCAACTTTAAAGGAACTGAAAACCATTTACAGGAACAGTATGAAAGAATGCCACCCTGATACCTGCACTACAGATGAAGAGCAGCTTGCCGCAGAGGATAAAAGCAAAGCTATTATAGAGGCATACCACTTTTTAGTGAGTATTGCTCCCGAAACTGCAGAAAAGAACCTTCCTGAATATACTAAAACAACTACCACTTCTGGTATATTAGAGTTTTATTATGAAAATCAGGCATTGTACATTAATTTTCTTGATGGCAGCAGCTATGAATACTTTGGGGTGCCAAAGGCTGTTTACATTAAAA
>JBQGDD010000003.1:0-1758 GCA_052038845.1 Dyadobacter sp.
TTTATAATTTTCCGGGCTGGGATATTCCCCTTTCATAAAAACCATATAAGGCATCTCGGCAGATGTCCATCCGGTAAGCAAAGGCACATTTGCCTGTTCACCAGATTTATAAATTTCTAAAGGATTTTTAGGCAAAAAATAGCCATCAACTACACCACGTGCAGTAAAAGCACCCGGCACGGAAGCCTTATCCAACAATTCTTCTGCGGATAGCTTTCGTAAAGCTGCCAATGAATTATTTTGGGATTTTTCCACAAATATAATTCCGTTTTTTTCTGCTTCTGCTAAAGGAATGGCAGGAAAGGTTGGGTAAATCATAGCACCGCTCTGCCCTATTGCACCTGCAATAAGACCTTTTGACAGTGGCGATGCCATTTGCGCTGAAACAGAAATAGATCCGGCAGATTCTCCCGCTATGATTATTTTATCAGGGTTGCCACCAAAAGTGGCAATATTTTTCTTAACCCATACTAAAGCCGCATGTTGGTCTAAAAGCCCGTAATTGCCTGATGAATTATTAGCCGATTCTTTAGTTAATTCAGGATGCGAAAAGAAACCAAAGATTCCCAGCCTGTAATTCAATGTTACGGTTACTATACCTTTCTCGGCAAGACTTTCCCCATCATAACGATATTCCGATCCATCGCCGGCAACAAAGCCACCACCGTAAAAATATACCAGTACAGGTAATTTTTCATCTGCTTTTTTAGCGGGAGTCCATACGTTTAAATACAGGCAGTCCTCACTCATTTTAGCAGCTCTAAAATTCATGTCGCCATATACATTTTTCTGCATTGGACTGTTGCCAAATTCAGTTGCTTTTAAAACACCATTCCATTTTTTTGGTGGCTGCGGGGCTTTCCAACGCAACTCTCCCACCGGTGGCTGCGCAAACGGAATACCTTTATAACTGTAAACCCCTGACTTTTCCTGAACGCCTTCTATACGTCCCTGCTCTACTTTAACCTTTTGCTTTACCTGAGAAAAACAGGGTGTTATGAACAGTCCTGCTATCAGTATAAACACATATTTCATTATTGATAGTTTTTAACAAATATAAATCTTTACACCGTTATAATATTGGTGTTTTTAACCTCACTTATCATAAATGTACTGTGTGTGCTGCCAATATGCTGTAGTGTGGTAAGTTTTGTAACCATAAATTCCCTGTAGGCTTCCATATTTTCTACATATATTTTAAGGATGTAATCATAATCTCCGCTTACATGGTAACACTCCAGCACCTCGTCCAGTTTTTTAACCTCCTGTTCAAACCTTGTCAAGTATTCTTTAGTGTGCTGTACAAGCTTTATGTGGCAAAACACTACAAATGCCTTCTGTACTTTTTTATGGTCGAGCAGGGCTACATATTTACTTATTATCCCCTCACGTTCCAGTTTTTTTACACGTTCATAAACAGCAGTAACAGAAAGATTTAACTTTAACGAAAGTTCTTTAGTAGTCTTTCGGCTGTCATTTTGCAGCAGCATAATTAATTTTTTATCAGTAGTGTCTAAAATCATAATGAAAAATTTTCGGCATTCATTTAATCATTTCATCTATTATAGTTTTAAAAACTAAATAGTTTCAAATTTATAGAATAAAAATCTAAATTATAGTACATACATTGATTTATTATACAGTTTTCATTCCCTTTGGCACGGCACATATTACTTTAACTACTCACTTAAAAATACACACTATGGAATTCAATCCGGCAGACAACATTCAGGATTTACAATATTTTGGCGAATTTGG
>JBQGDD010000004.1:0-2260 GCA_052038845.1 Dyadobacter sp.
GCTAAAACGTTTGCGTTTATAAGTTTTTGAAAATTAGCAGATTTGGTATTCTAAAATATTTAAATTTGTTTTTTTGGCATTAAAAATCAACCAAATTTATAAAATTAAGACTAATGAGTATTATTATTAAAGTACATGCAAGGCAAATATTAGATTCTCGCGGTAATCCTACAATTGAGGTAGATGTAATTACAGAAAACGGCGTTTTAGGCAGGGCAGCGGTTCCATCAGGGGCTTCTACCGGAGAGCATGAAGCGGTTGAGCTTCGTGACGGCGGTAAAGCTTATATGGGTAAAGGTGTCCTTAAAGCAGTAGAAAATGTAAATACTACTATAGCGAGTGAAATTGTAGGTATGTCGGTTTTTGAGCAAAATGCTATAGACAAAACCATGATTGACCTTGATGGTACTGCTAATAAATCTAAACTTGGTGCTAATGCCATTCTTGGTGTATCTTTAGCAGTAGCTAAAGCGGCAGCCAATGAGCTTGGTATGCCTCTATACCGCTATGTAGGCGGGGTATCTGCTAATACACTTCCTGTCCCAATGATGAATATCATTAACGGTGGTTCGCATTCTGATGCGCCTATTGCTTTTCAGGAATTTATGGTTATGCCGGTTAAGGCAGAGAACTTTACACATGCTATGCAGATAGGTACTGAGATTTTTCATAACCTTAAAAAAGTACTTCATGATAGAGGATTGAGTACTGCTGTAGGCGATGAAGGTGGTTTTGCACCAACCCTTGACGGTACAGAGGATGCACTGGATACTATTAAAAAAGCGGTTGAAAACGCTGGCTATTCTTTTGGTACAGATGTTATGATTGCTTTAGACTGTGCTTCGGCAGAGTTTTATGTAAACGGCAAGTATGACTATACCAAGTTTGAAGGCGATAAAGGAAAAGTGAGGACATCTAAAGAGCAGGCAGACTATCTTGCTGAATTAGCTTCTAAATATCCTATTGTATCTATTGAGGATGGTATGGATGAAAATGACTGGGACGGATGGAAATACCTTACAGAGCTTGTAGGCGATAAAGTACAGCTTGTGGGTGATGACCTTTTTGTTACTAACGTAGAGCGTCTGGCAAAAGGAATTGAAAATAATATAGCAAACTCAATCCTTATCAAAGTTAACCAGATTGGTACACTTACAGAAACTATTGCTGCTGTAAATATGGCGCATAATGCAGGTTATACATCGGTAATGTCTCACCGCTCTGGAGAAACAGAAGATAATACTATTGCTGACCTTGCTGTGGCGCTTAACTGCGGACAGATAAAAACAGGTTCTGCTTCACGTAGCGACCGTATGGCTAAATATAACCAGCTTTTAAGGATTGAAGAGGAACTTGCCGATGTGGCTTATTTTCCAAAAGAAAAGGCTTTCAAGGTAAAAAGATAATTCTTAAAATATATCACATATCACAAATACCCGCTGTAATTTCAGCGGGTATTTTATTTTATACTATAGCATTATATGGCTTGTAATCATTCTTACAAGCCAAAACTTAAAAAATCATCAAAAGTCAGTGTCTTAAAGTGCTGACTTTTGATATTTATATGCAGAATTAACTATTTTAATAAGTAATTTTCTTTATAAATAAATTGTAATTTATTAAATTCGCAGGAATATATTTTACAACTCTATAAATAGTACTTTCAATCATGTCAAATAACGCAATACTGGAATTTGATGGCAAAAAATATGAGTTTCCTGTAATAACCGGAACAGAAAATGAGGTTGCCATTGATATTGATAAATTACGCGGTGCCACCGGTGCAATAACTTTAGATCCGGGATATAAAAATTCAGGTTCATGCAAAAGTGAAATTACTTTTCTGGATGGTGAAAAAGGTATACTGCGCTACCGTGGATACTCTATAGATGAACTGGCAGAAAAATCAAATTTCCTTGAAGTTTCTTATCTGCTTATATTTGGTGAACTGCCTACAAAAGCAGAGCTTGAAAAATTTGAAAATACCATAAGGAAATATACACTTGTGCATGAGGAAATGAAAAACATCATTGATGGTTTTCCTAAAACGGCACACCCAATGGGGGTACTTGCCTGTTTAACAAGTGCGCTTACTGCTTTTAACCCTAAATCGGTTAATGTAGCAAATGAAAAAGAAATGTATGAGGCGGTTTGTAAAACAATGGGTAAATTCCTTGTTATAGCAACGTGGACATACAGAAAAAATATGGGTTATCCTTTAAACTACTATGATAATACTAAAGGATATGTAGAAAACTTT
>JBQGDD010000005.1:0-20220 GCA_052038845.1 Dyadobacter sp.
CTTTTTGCAGGAACTCTTCAAAATAATGTTCGAAAAGCTGGGTTGCACCTCTTGAAGAACCTATGTTGATACCAAAAATATCGTTATCTGCCCAGCCCGAAGCTTGTACTGCCGCCCTTGATGCCAGTATGCTGAAAAGCACGGAGTCATCAAGATTTTTGTATTTTGGATTGGAATCTCTAAGCGAAGTAACCACTTCCTTTAACTTTTCCGGGAGCATCGCTACGGGCACTGACTGTTTACCGATAGGCATATTTTTTATGAGGGAATTATCATTACAGTAATTACCCCAAACTTCCTCCAGGTTATAACCCAACGGTGAAAATGACGCTATTGATGTTATGGAAACAGTCTGTACCAAAGCAGATTTTTTTTTTGCAAAAGTACTTTAAAACATAAAAAAACCGAAGCTTTACCTTCGGTTTAAGATATTTTGGTTGAAATAACAGCTCTTTATAGACTTTAATTCCCTTTTACCTACCATAACTTCTGTAAATTCCTGCCAGTTATTATAGGGAATGAATTTTTGCAGCGGCTGTGCTACCTGCCCTATAAAAGGCAACCGTTCCCGGACATTGTTATCCCACAGCCTGTAATATTTTAAAATATCATCGGGGTAAACCACTTTCCGTTCTGTACCTTCATCTTCGGCTGCAAAAGGTTCAGAAACATTAAGATAGCCATAATCGTCTGTTAGCTGTTCGCCCGGCTGTATATCCCGAAGGGCAATTTCAAAATCATAAGCGGTTGACATACAGCTTGGATTAAAACTGTGGTTTACATACTTGGCTATATCCCAGCAAAGCACCTTTTGTCCTTTGCCATTAATAAAGCAGTAAGTTTCCAGATAGTTATGCATTAAAGGATTTAGTTTTTTAACATCCTCATCAGTATAAACCTGGTCCAGATCATCCTGAACCCATGTAATTGTACCTTTAGGAATTAATTTTTTTGCAACAACCCCATAGCCCACTGTGTTGTTGATAAAGCGGAGTTCGGTATCAGGATGAATCATAAAATGATGTAATTAGTTGAACTAATTTACGTTATTTTCTCTATCGCTGATTCTACTGTTTCATAAATATTTAATAATAATTCATTACTGATTACATAGGGTGGTAATATATAAATTATATTACCTACCGGCCTCATTATTATACCATTGCTAATAAAGAAATCATATAGCCTGTTACGGAAATCCCCATAATAATCTTCGTTGCTATCCCTTTTAATTTCAAGAGCAAAAATCACACCCAATACCCTAACTGTTTTAACCCTGCTATGCTTTTCAATTTTTTCTTTAAAATCCAGGTGCTGCTTATTAATACGTTGCAGATTATCCTGCATTTGGTTACTTTTGAGCAACTCCAGTCCTGCCAGCGCAGCAGCGCAACCTGTTGGGTTAGCGGTAAAGGTATGCCCATGAAATAATGCCTTGTTTACATCATCATCATAAAAACCGTCAAACAATTCCTGAGTGAATGTTGTAATAGCCATAGGGATAGTACCTGCCGTTAATGCTTTAGAAAGGCACATCATATCGGGCAGAGTATCAAGATAATCACACGCAAAGGTTTTACCTGTTTTACCAAAGCCCGTCATTACCTCATCGGCAATGGTGTATATGCCATATTCACGGCACAGGCTTATCATTTTACTTAGCGGTTCGGCTTCATACATTACCATACCTGCCGCACCCTGTACTAACGGTTCAAAAATAAAAGCAGCATACTCATTACTTTCGGCAAGTTCCTTAAGCATAGCCATACTTTTTTCTTCGCTGCCCGCAACGGGTACAGGTATGCGCACTACTTCTATAAGCGAACCTTTAAAAGCCTCTGTAAAAAAAGATATGCCACTGGCTGCCATTGCAGCAAATGTATCGCCATGAAAAGCATTTTCAAAAGCTATAATTTTTGTACGCTTCTCATCTTTATTATAATAATATTGTAGTGCTACTTTTATTGCCACTTCTACTGCTGTAGAGCCATTATCTGAAAAAAAGAGCTTTTTCTGGTTTTGTGGCAATAGCTCCATTAGTTTTTCAGACAATAATACAGCAGGCTCATGTGTAAACCCGCCAAAAAGTACGTGTTCCAGCGTGGTTAACTGTTTGTATATAGCATCGGCAATATGCTTATTACTGTGCCCATAAGGATTTACCCACCATGAGGCTATGGCATCTATATACTGTTTTCCGTTTTCATCCCACAGTAGTGCGCCCTCTCCATGCGTAATGGCAATATGTGGTGCTACGGTTTTATGCTGTGTGTAAGGATGCCAAAGGTGCTGTGTATCCCTTTTTGCAAGGGAAAGTTTATTAGTTATGCTATCCATTACTTTTTTAGCTTTTCTATATTTTCAAGGAAATCATCGGCATACTGGCGTATAACAGTTTTATCAAAAAACGGTTCGTTTTCTATCCGCCCTATCATGTTTACCCCTGTTTTACTGAGTATAATATCTTCTGTAGCTTTATTTTCGTCACCGCTAAAAATAATTCCGCCTATGGTTAAGTTTAATTGCTTTAGAGCCTCAATAGTTAGCAGCGTATGGTTAATGCTGCCCAAATAGTGCCTTGAAACAACTATAACTTTATACTCAGGCTTTATAATATCTGCAATGGTGTGTCTGCTATTAAGCGGAACAAAAAGCCCCCCCGCACCCTCTATAACCAAATTATTTTTGGCAGCAGGTTCCTTAATCTGTGTAATATCTATTGCTACATCTTCTAATGCTGCCGCATGGTGCGGGCTTGCCGGTGTTTGCAGTTTGTAGCTATTGGGGTAAATGTGGGTGACAGTATTGGTAATGTATCTTTTTACTTTATGGCTGTCGGAATTATCAAGCTCTCCTGCCTGTATGGGTTTCCAGTAGTCAGCATTTAAGGCTTCCGTTAGTATGGCAGAGGCTATAGTCTTGCCTACATCTGTACCAATACCTGTTACAAATAGTTTCATGTCATATTAAATTCATTACCGCATTTATTACAGCGGTATTTATATTTCGTATAAAACGGAAGTGCAGTAACTAAAAAACCGAACAGGAAAGAAAATAATGATTTTATATCGCGTATGGTAGAACCAAGCTCTACCTCATTATTACCACATTGCGGGCAGGTAATCTGTTCTCCTTTTTCGTTAACCGAATAGCGGCTTATAGCAGCCATTATTTCCTGTGCTTTTTCAGCTTGTTCTCTTTTCACAAAAAGCTTTACACCTCCTATAGCATTACTTACCAAGGGGTCAGTATCAATGGTATGGTTATCTGCCATGTGCACTTCAATTCCCTCTGCCTCCAGCCTGCCTTTTATAATAACTGCTTCAGAAGAATATACAAATGAGCCTATCTTGGTAAATGTACTTTCCATTGTACAAACTTACATAAAAAGTTCCTCGCAAACATTTAGAATGCCAAAGTGATTTTTATGACTCTAATTTTGGTAACTTTAATATAAAATTATCATAGCGCCAATTTGTAATTACTAATTTTGGTTCACCTTACAATTTAACACGTCATTACTGATATGAACGAAGTGAAAATACCTAACTATATAAAATCTGTTTATATAGCCCTGCTCATAATTATCATTATCTTTTTTATGATAATGGCAAAAAACCTTTTAGTACCCTTATTAATATCCGGCTATATAGCCATGCTGCTAACATCAAGCTGCAACTGGCTTGAGCGCCGCAAAATTCCACGCTCTATAAGTGCCTTTATAAGCCTTAGCATATTCCTTATAGTGATTTCCGGGATACTGGCTTTTATATACCTGCAGGTAAAAAGCTTTAAAGCTGACTTAGGCGACGGGCTGGCAGAAAAACTTAATGCTTATGTAATTGATGCAAACGACTGGGCACAGAATAATATGGGCTTTGATATGGGTATGGGCAGCGGTTTTGAGGTAAAAAAAGCTGTGGAAATTGTGCAGCCCCAGGATTCTACAACTACACAGTTGCTCTTTTCTACATTAGGCACACTGGCAAATATTGTTTTACTTCCGGTATTTATATTTTTTTTATTGATATACAGAGATCACCTGGCAATATTTATTACAAAAGTATTCAGGAAACACAATAATAACGACCTCCTGCATAAAATGACATCATTACGAAGGATAGTTCATGCCTATATACTGGGTGCAGGTAAAGTGATGCTGATACTTGCTATAATAAACACAGGAATATTATTTGCCCTAGGTATTGAACACGCTATATTTTTTGGTGTATTAGGGGGGTTGCTCAATATTATCCCATACCTGGGTCCTACACTTAGTGTTGTACTGCCCTTTGTTTTTGCATTAGTAACCAAAGATAATGCTTTCTATCCATTAGCCGTCTTAGCATCATTCACAATTGTACAGCTTATCGAAGGAGCATACCTTACACCAAAAATTACAGGAGGCAATGTTAGCCTTAATGCCCTTATAACGTTTATAGGACTGCTTATTGGAGGTGCTATATGGGGTATTACAGGTATGATATTAATTATACCTACTATTGCCATACTTAAAAGGCTGTTTGAATTAAGCCCGGATACTGAGCCCTATGCTTACTTGTTTGGCGAGGAAGACAGTACGTGGTTTAAACGCCGTGGAAGAAAACGTAAAATTCTTAAGGAAGCGGAAGAAGAAAACCAGTAAGTATTGTCAGTATATCTGTAATTTCTTTCTTAGTGGTATAGCTGTGCAGGCAAAACCTAAGCCGCTCCTGCCCCGCTGGTACTGTGGGCGAGAGTATTGCTTTTACCGAAAAACCATGCTCCTGCATAGATGCCGATACCTGCTTTACACCTTCATTACCCGGTATAACCACACAGTGTATTGCCGAATTACTTGATATAAAACTGCTGTTAATATTAAGTCTTTTAGCTTCGGCTTTAAAGAAAGTAATATTGGCTTGTAACGCTTCCCTGCTTTCAGTATCATTTTCTAAAAACCGATAGGCTGTTTGTATAGCAGCAAGTGAATGAGGCGGCAGCCCTGTGGTATATATAAAACTGCGGGCAAAGTTAACCAGGTACTCATTTAACTGTGTCGAACCTAATACCGCAGCACCATGACAGCCCAAACCCTTTCCAAAAGTTACTATACGGGCAAAAACCTTTTCATGCAGATTAAGTGACTGCAGCACCCCTTCTCCCCTGTTACCATGAACGCCAAGTGCGTGGGCTTCATCTACAATTAAGTTGCAATTATATTTTTCTGATAGTTCCACTAATACTTTTAAATCCGGGCTGTCACCATCCATAGAAAACACCGATTCGGTTACAATATAAACTTCGCCATCGTTATTTGTATGCGATTTTATAAGCTTTTCAAGCTGCTCTAAGTCGTTATGCCTGTATTTATAAGCCTTTGCATTACCCAGCCTGATACCATCGCGTATAGAGGCGTGTATGTACTCATCATACAGCACTACATCTCCCTTTTGCGGTACTGATGAAAAAAAGCCAATATTGGCATCATACCCGGAGTTGAATATAAGCGCACTCTCTGATTGGTGAAAAGCTGCTAAAAGCTGTTCTGCTTCTGCATACAGTTGGTGGTTTCCCGAAATAAGCCTTGAACCGGTAGCGCCATTCTCTTTTACTCCCTTTTCAGTAAGATATGTATGCGTTTCATCAAATAATGCTACTGATGCAGCATAACCCAAATAGTCATTAGAAGAAAAATCTACGAGGTTTCCCTGCACAGGCAATTGCCGCAAAGCATTGGCTGCTTTGCGCTGTTGTAGTTTGTTTTGTAATATGGCAGGAAACTGTTTCATCAGTCCAAAAATAAGGAAAGTTATTTTTATAGATTTAATCTAAAATTATTGTTTTTAATTTATTTATTATTGTTTTTCAATAATTTTATTATATTTGCTTCATCATATTAAACAAACCAGCCATGAGAAAATTAAACGTACTTAAAGCCCTTGTAGATTTTTTATTCTTTATCTCAATTATACCCTCCATTTTTGGTATGCCACTTATACTTATGCTTGTAATAATGCCCGAACAGGTTCCTGTTACTTACAATGACAAAAACATGGGGCTGGAAAGTTTATCTTTAGCAGAAGTTGTAATTACTGTATTTGTTATTTATGTAGGCTATTTATTTCAGGTATATGCTGTTTACCTGTTCAGGAAAACACTGGAACTTTTCAGGAAAAGGATAATTTTTGATGAGCGTGTTATTAAACATTTAGACCAGACAGGCAAAGCTATACTCATAGGGCACACTATAATGCTCATCCCCATTATATATTTATATTACCTGACTGATAAACCCGGCTTTCATTTTGAATGGAACTTCACTTTTAACGGTTCGATATTCATTTTTGGGCTTGGCTTATTCTTTATGGTATTGAGCGAAGTATTCCTTATTGCAACCAACATGAAAAGAGAAAACGACTTAACCGTATAATTATGAAGAGAGATGTAAATATTGTAATAGCGGCAATAGCAATACTGATTATTGGTTTTATAATATTAACAGGAGTGACAACAGTAGCAGTATTTAAAGATTTTATTGTGGGTGGCGATGTATATATTAGAGAAGTGCTACTCAACCAGTTCCATAACTACAGTCTTTCTAATAATTTTCATATAACAACCTATCTTGCATTATACAGCCTGCTTAGTGCTGCTATGGTATATATACTTATACTTTTAAAACGGGGGCTTACTGCCATTAAAAAAGGAGAAATATTTACCGATAAGCAAACAAGGGAATTCAGGAAAGGCGGCAATGGGCTGATAGTATATGCACTGGCAAAATACGCAATATCATGTTTGTACGGGATATTAGAGTTTAACTCTCCCCTTGTCATCATTAAAGCATTTATGCCATTTCTTATAGTATATTTACTGGGCAGGGTAGCCTTGATAATATCGCACATGACAGAAAAAGGCGAGTACCTGAAAAACGAAAACGACTTAACCATTTAAGCCATGCCGATAATTATTAACCTTGATGTAATGCTGGCAAAGCGAAAAATGCGCAGTAACGAACTTGCCGATAAAGTGGGTATAACCACAGCCAACCTATCCATACTTAAAACAGGTAAGGCAAAAGCCATACGGTTTTCTACCCTCGAAGCCATTTGTAAAGTGCTGGACTGCCAGCCGGGCGATATTATGGAATTTGTGGAAGAGGAGTAAGTAAAGCCTATTATGTAAAAGTTATTACCCTATATTGTAATAAAAAAAGCCGAACTTTTTACAGTTCGGCTTTTTCGTTGAATATAAGTGAATTAATCAACCAAAATAATAATTCTGTTATCTTTCATTTCCAGCGTTCCTGATGTTATAGGAAGAAGGAATTTCTGGTCTTTATCAGATTTGATAAATTTTGTTGAAAACTCAGTGTTTGTTTTAAAGTCAGGCACACCTATTTTAATGTTGCCCTCTGCCAGTATCGATACAATATTGGCGTGGTTACTCAACATCTGGAATTCGCCATCCACACCGGGAACAGTTACAGACGTAACCCCTCCTTTAAACAAATGCCCTTCCGGCGATACTATTTCTAATAATAACATAGTAGTTTCTTGTTTTTAGTTGCGGGCTGCGGGTTACGAGTGGCGCACAACACGAAACTCTAAACACGCAACAGGCTAACCGTTTTACGCTTCAGTAAGCATTTTTTGTCCTGCCTCAATTACATCCTCTATAGTACCTTTAAGGTTAAAGGCAGCTTCCGGAAGGTGGTCTAACTCACCATCTATAATCATGTTGAAGCCTTTAATGGTATCTTTAATATCTACCAGTACACCAGGGATACCTGTAAACTGCTCTGCAACGTGGAAAGGCTGCGAAAGGAAACGCTGAACACGACGTGCGCGCGATACAGACTGTTTATCTTCTTCACTAAGCTCTTCCATACCAAGGATAGCAATAATATCCTGTAATTGCTTATATTTTTGTAATATCTCTTTTACTCTTTGTGCACAGTTGTAATGCTCATCACCAAGAATCATTGGTGTAAGTATCCTTGACGTAGAATCTAACGGGTCAACCGCAGGATAAATACCAAGCTCGGCAATTTTACGGCTCAATACCGTAGTAGCATCAAGGTGGGCAAATGTTGTAGCCGGCGCAGGGTCAGTTAAGTCATCCGCAGGTACATATACCGCCTGTACAGATGTAATAGAACCTTTTTTAGTAGAAGTAATACGCTCCTGCATAGCACCCATCTCTGTTGCAAGTGTAGGCTGGTAACCTACCGCCGATGGCATACGTCCAAGAAGTGCAGACACCTCAGATCCTGCCTGTGTAAAACGGAAAATGTTATCTACAAAGAAAAGTACATCTTTTCCCTGTCCGTCACCTGCTCCGTCACGAAAGTACTCAGCAATGGTAAGACCAGAAAGCGCAACACGTGCACGTGCTCCTGGCGGCTCATTCATCTGCCCGAATACAAAGGTAGCTTTAGACTGCCTCATGCCGGTTTTATCAACTTTGCTAAGATCCCAGCCTCCGTTTTCCATAGAGTGCATAAAATCGTCACCATATTTTATAATGCCAGATTCAAGCATCTCACGAAGAAGGTCGTTACCCTCACGTGTTCTTTCACCTACTCCTGCAAATACAGAAAGACCACCGTGACCTTTTGCAATATTATTAATCAACTCCTGGATCAATACCGTTTTACCAACGCCGGCACCACCAAATAATCCAATCTTACCACCTTTTGCATAAGGCTCAATAAGGTCGATTACTTTAATACCAGTAAATAAAACTTCTGATGAAGTTGAAAGATCTTCAAATTTTGGAGCTGGACGGTGAATTGGCAAACCATTCTCACCATCCTTTGGCAAATCGCCAAGTCCGTCAATAGCATCTCCTATAACATTAAATAAGCGTCCGTAAACATCTCCGCCTACAGGCATCTGGATAGGAGCACCCGAACTGATTACCTCCTGGCCTCTGCTTAATCCGTCGGTTGAGTCCATAGAGATAGTACGAACAGTATCCTCACCTACGTGAGACTGTACTTCAAGCACTAATTTTGAACCATCTTTTTTAGTGATTTCTAATGAGTCATAGATTTTTGGAAGCTCAGCATTTTGAGTGTTAAACACTACATCTACTACCGGCCCGATAATCTGTGCAACTTTTCCTATTACTTTAGACATTGCTTATGTATTTATTAAACAGCTATTTACGTTTTATGAAAAAACCTTATTTTTTCGAGTGCAAAGATAGTTTTTTATATCCTAAATATGCAATTTTAATTTTGCGTTTTTTTTAATAAAAATGGAGATTACTGGAAATACGCTAAAGAACCTGTTTACATTAATAATTAATTCTGCGAATATGTGTAGACATATTTACTGATAATATCTTAAACACAATGTTGGCGTGTTGATATTTGTTTAGGAACAACCCCTCTAAATCCAGTATTAGTAATTATATATTCATTAGTATACCTATAACTTGACTTTTTACAGATATTATGTTTTGGTTCTAACTCATATATTAAACAGCTTTCAACATCTTCAATTAAATCTTTAGTTATAGAAACTGGCTTAACAAACTCTCCAAAACGTAAATATATTTCGCCTCTATATTTATACATCCAATTTTTGTGGTGTTTGGCAATTCTATTTATATATTTTGATGAAATGTTAGACCTATATACAACAATGTCTCATTTTGCCCAAATTTTCGACTTATATAATATATTCCCCAGCTATTCAAGCATGTTTCAGATTTTAATGCCGACTCAAGTCTTTTGGGATATGACCAACTTATCTCTGTATTTCTTTGTCTACTCATAAAATAACCCGAACTTAAAAAAAATTAACATAAAAGAAAAGCAGTTAAGAATTTCCTCAACTGCTTTATATAATATTTAGAAATAAAGTACTAATTACTCTACCGTAACCGATTTTGCCAAATTCCTTGGCTGATCTACATTACAGCCTCTCATTACTGCAATATGGTAAGACAGTAGCTGCAATGGTATAGTAGTTAACAGCGGAGATAGTGCATCTGCTGTATCAGGTATTTCGATAACGTGGTCGGCAAGTTCCCTAACCTGTGTATCGCCTTTGGTTACAATGGCTATAATTTTACCACTCCTCGATTTTATTTCCTGTATGTTACTCACAATTTTGTCATAATGCTCCTGTTTTGGCGCTATAACCACTACAGGCATATGCTCATCTATAAGTGCAATAGGGCCGTGCTTCATTTCTGCCGCAGGGTAACCTTCAGCATGTATATAAGATATTTCTTTTAGCTTAAGCGCACCCTCTAAGGCTACCGGGAAGTTATACCCCCTGCCTAAGTAAAGGCAGTTAGAAGCATCTTTATAAATAGCCGCTACAGCCTGGGCTTCATCATTACTCTTTAGAGCCTGCTCTACTTTTTCCGGCATTAGCTCAAGTTCCTGTAAGCACCTGTAAAAATCAGAATTACTCATGGTTCCTTTAGCCTGTGCAAGGCGCAATGCAATAAGTGTAAGCACCGTTATTTGTGTAGTAAAAGCTTTAGTAGATGCCACACCAATTTCAGGGCCGGCATGGGTATAAGCCCCTGCATGAGTTTCCCTCGAAATAGAAGAACCTACCACGTTACATACACCAAATACAAATGCACCATTTTCTTTAGCCAGCTTTATGGCAGCCAGTGTATCGGCAGTTTCACCCGACTGGGATATGGCAATAACTACATCTGTTGGTCGTATTATCGGGTTTCTGTACCTGAATTCAGAAGCATACTCTACCTCTACCGGAATACGGGCAAACTCTTCAAAAATATACTCGGCTACAAGCCCTGCGTGCCATGATGTACCACAGGCAATTATTAAAATCCTGTCGGCGTTAATAAAGCGTTGCAGGTTATCTTCTACACCTGCCATTTTAATAAGCCCTTCATTAGCATGAAGCCTTCCACGGTACGTATCTTTTATAACTGCTGGCTGCTCGTATATTTCTTTAAGCATAAAATGATCGTAGCCATTTTTTTCTATCTGCTCAAGGTTCATCTGTAATTCCTGAATGTAAGGATCTACTAATGAATCATCTTTTATCTTACGTATCTTCATTGGCTTATCCATTCGGATAACAGCCATTTCTTCATCTTCTAAATAAATAGCGTTAGATGTATATTCTATAAACGGCGAAGCATCAGAAGCTACAAAAAATTCACCTTTACCTACACCAATAGCCAGTGGGCTTCCAAGCCTTGCCGCTACAATTTCGTGTGGTCTTTCTTTATCAAAAACAGCAATAGCATAAGCCCCTACCACCTGGTTTAAAGCCACCTGTACCGCTTTACCCAGCTTAAGGTTGTCCTGTTTTTTTACCTCTTCTATAAGGTTAACAAGCACCTCTGTATCGGTATCCGATTTAAAAGTGTAACCCCTTTTTTTAAGCTCTTTTTTTAAAGGCTCGTAATTCTCGATAATACCATTGTGAACAATAACCAGATTACCAGAATTTGAAAAGTGCGGATGTGAGTTAACATCATTTGGTACACCATGGGTAGCCCAGCGTGTATGCCCAATGCCTATAGTACCTGTAGTAGAAATTTCTTTTGCTTTTTCTTCAAGGTCAGATACTTTGCCTTTTGTTTTGGCAAGTTTTAATTCATTACCATCAAAAAGTACAATTCCGGCACTGTCATAACCCCTGTATTCCAGTCTTTTAAGACCTTTAATAATTACAGGATATGCTTCCCTGTGACCAATATAACCAACAATTCCACACATAAGCTTTTTTAATTAGGTTTAGTATAATAAATTTCGAGTTTGAGGCGCTTTTCTTCAGGCACATTTGGCGTGCTGCCATACAGTACCGTACCGTGGGGGTGTACTACAGATGATACCGGAATAGTCCTTACCTCTGTACCTCCACTCGTATAAGGAGTTTTTAGGGCAGCGGTACCAATGCTGTTAATATTTTCTGTTACAACAAGACCCAGCCTTACGTTGGTAGAGTCCCTGTTCATAATATTATTAATATGGTTTGTTATCCTTATTTTATAACGAAGCCCACGCCCGTCACTTTCCTTTTCAATAATACCGCCATGGACAAATTTGTGGTATTTAGCATCAGTATTATTTTCAGAGTTATCAGTATAATAGTCAAATACCGGTCTCCTGTTATTCAGGTCATACAGGTAAATCCTCATTGGCTCCTGTGATGCCGACATTGCTGCTTTATCTATATAAAAGCTAAGGTTAGCTTCGTTTATCAGTACTTTTTCTCCTGTCTGCTGGTTAAACTTTAACAGGTTAATATCTTCTGCACTCAGTATATCCAGTATAGCCATAGAGCCTTCACCACCTTTCAGGTAAAGCCTGTCATCGCCGTTAACTTCGTCCGATGTATTTATAGCCGCAGAAAAATCGTTGTTAAAGGTATTCTCAAAAAAGTTTACCCTGTTGCCTGTCAGGTTTAAGGTAAGTGTTTTACTTTCCCTCACTACGGCTCCGTCTTCTATAACGGGGTTGCCGCTCGGGTCTAACTTATCATCTGTAAAACGAATGGTTATTTTACCTTCTGCAAAACGTGGCATAGCCATAACCGACTGGTTACCTGCTTGTTCTACATTAAAATAAATACCCCTAAAGTAGTCTTTAAAAACGTTGTTGTTAACCAGGTTACCGGAGCCTGCATTAAGTATCCTCTGCTGGAAAAAATCCTTATTCAGGTATAAAAACATTCCGGGCGCAAGCCTTTCTGCCACCTGTTCAACGCTTGAACTATCTAAATACCTTCGCTGTACTTCGGTAACCTTAAAGCCAAAGTTAGTATTCTGGGTATTATCGTTACTGTCGTTTAAAAGCTGTGTACCCCTGTTATTCTCAATGAGGGATAAACCGTCAGAATAATATTTCTGCCCTTCGGAAAACGAAGTCCCGGGGTCGGAGTCTCTTAAAAAGAAACGGTTTTCATACATACTCAGCCTTAATGTCGCATTTCTGTTTCCATATATAGAATCAAGGGTATAGTTTGTACTGCCATCGTCGTTTACACTCGTGCTCCTGCTGTAATAAGGTACATAAAGATACACAGAGTCTATAACCGGTGTTATAAGCCTTGGGGCAACCGCATCAAGTTCTACCTGGGTTACAAAGTGCGCCACAGTTTTTCCAAACACGGGACTGTCATACACTCCTATAGAGTTAACGGGCAGATTGTTAGACTGTACAACTCCCGTAGCCCTGTCATAAGCGGTAACCTTTGCTTCATACCTTAGCATATCGCTATGGATATCGTCATCAATTATATTAGTATTCAGCTCATTAAAATCAGTATCGCACGAAATGACAAATACAGCGCTTAAGGCAAAAAGGAATTTCTTTACAAATGAAATGGTATTCATATAATTTTATTAAGGTTTACTATAAAACCTGATTTCTATAGAAATTAGTATATGCCTCTGCAAATTTATCTTTATCTACGTAGTCCAAGTACGGCTTTCCTGATGCCTTTATAAAGTCGGCAAGCTCTTCCGTCAGGTTTTCCGAAGCAACAATAACCGCGTCAGAGTGCGCTATAGAAGCTTTAAGTATATTATTGTAGTTAGGAGTTTCAAGCATTTTTACATCCTGTTCCGGCACGTTGTCAAAAGTAACTTTTTTAAGCATATCTTTATCAAGCTCGCCGTTAAAGGACTGGTTATATACAGATGTTACTATTTTAGTATCAGAGAATAATGCCTCGTCCTTATAAAAATGCTTCATGTATATGGGCAGCATGGCAGCCATCCATCCGTGCACGTGTATAATATCCGGCACCCAGTTAAGTTTCTTTACAGTTTCTACAACACCCTTGGCAAAGAAAATAGCCCTTTCATCATTATCCGGGTAAAGTACCCCCTCTTCATCAGTAAAAGTGGCTTTCCTTTTAAAGTACTCGTCATTGTCAATAAAATAAACCTGTATCCTTTCTTTTGGTATAGATGCCACCTTAATTATAAGCGGCATATCCATATCGTTAACCACCAAATTCATTCCAGATAACCGTATCACTTCATGCAGCTGGTGCCTCCTTTCATTAATATTTCCATACCGTGGCATAAAAATCCTGATTTGTCCGCCCTGATCGTTGATCATTTTAGGCACATCATAAGACATTAAAGAAACTTCATTTTCAGCCAGATACGGCACTACTTCAGATGATACATATAATATCCTCTTATCCTCCATCTTCAAAATTTATTTTTATAAATGAGTACAAAAAACAAGCAAAATTAAACAATTTTGCGCATTTTGTCACTAAAATATTAATTTTGCTTTTACTTTTAATTATAATTTAATGCTCATTTTCAATAATAAAGCCAGTTTACAGGCGCATTTGCACAGCTATATTTCAACAGGCTGCGCCATTGGTTTTGTACCCACAATGGGTGCCCTGCATAGAGGACACCTCTCTCTTATAGAAAGGTCGGTTAAAGAAAACAACATAACTGTTGTAAGTATATTTGTTAACCCTACACAGTTTAACAATCCCGAAGATTTAGAAAAATACCCCCGTACACTGGATGCGGATGTAGAAAAAATAAAAACCGTGAATCCTGATATTATTGTTTTTGCACCCTCAGTACAGGAAATGTATGAAGGCAACACCGCCTCATCTTCTTTTTCTTTTGACGGGCTTGAAAACCAGATGGAAGGCAGCCACAGGCCGGGACATTTTGACGGGGTGGGTACTATTGTAAAAAAACTGTTTGACACAGTAAAACCTACAAATGCCTACTTTGGCGAAAAAGACTTTCAGCAGTTGCAGATTGTACGCAAAATGGTACAGAAGGAAAACCTGCCAGTATCTATAATAGGGTGCCCCATTACCAGAGAAGAAAACGGACTTGCTATGAGTTCCCGCAACGAAAGGCTAAACCCTGCCGACAGGGAAAAAGCAGCCCTGATATACAGCACATTGCAGGATGCCCGCGAAAAGTTTACCGCACTACAGCCAAATGACATTAAAAAGTATGTATATGAGGTATTTACAGCGCATCCTGAATTTAACTTAGAATATTTTGAAATAGCAACAGAAGACGACCTTTTACCTGTAATTACTAAAGAAAACAGACAATATCGTGCATTTATTGCAGTATCGATAAGCAATATAAGGCTGATAGATAATATTTCATTAAATTGATTACCTTTGCGCCATGCAAATTCAAGTTGTAAAATCCAAGATTCACCGTGTTACGGTGACCGGAGCCGATTTAAATTACATAGGCAGTATAACCGTTGACGAAGCGTTGATGGAAGCTGCCAATATTATTGAAGGTGAAAAAGTTTCTATAGTAAACATTAACAATGGCGAACGCTTAGAAACTTATGTGATTAAAGGAAACAGGAACAGTGGCGAGATAACGCTTAACGGCCCTGCTGCCAGAAAAGTACAGCGTGGGGATATTATCATTATAATATCTTATGGCATATTTGATTTTGAAGAGGCTAAAACCTTTAAGCCCTCTATTGTTTTCCCTAACGAGAAAGACAATTCCCTAACATAGGTTTTGAAAAAAAAGATAGGCAGGATAGCAAGCATAGTACTCCCACTATTGTTGGGAGTTTTTTTAATTATATACTATTACGGCAAGTTTACCCCGCAACAGATAGCCGACCTTAAAGGCTATTTTAAAAAAACCGACTACACCTATATTTACATATCCCTTTTTATAGCTTTTACAGGCTATGTATCAAGAGCATACAGGTGGCGCTACACGCTGGAGCACATGGGCTACCATTCTCCCTTTTACAATAATTTTTTTGCGGTTAATGTTGCATATTTCATGAACCTTACCATCCCCCGTTCCGGTGAGGTTACAAGAGCGTTGGTGTTAAAAAAATACAGCGATGTACCTTTTGATAAGGGCTTTGGCACTATAATATCTGAAAGGGTGGTTGATCTTATCATACTCCTGTTTTGCATTGGGGGTACCGTACTGTTACAGTTCAGCACGTTAAAAAGCTACCTGCTGGAACAGATACCTTTTGAAAAATTACTTTTTTTCAGCCTTATTGGCGGTATCTTTTTTATAGGGGCAATACTGCTGTTTATGTATTCGCGGTTAAAATTTATACAAAAACTACGCATTAAAGTAAACGGGCTAAAAGAGGGTGTACTCAGTGTTTTTAAAATGCGCAACAAGTGGCCTTTTTTACTGCATTCACTATACATTTGGGTATCTTATGTGCTTATGTTTTATGTTACTATCTATTCCCTGCCCGAAACTGCCGGGCTTAACTTTAGCGTAGTGGCAACATCATTTGTTATCGGCAGCCTTGCCATAACATTCAGCAACGGCGGTTTTGCCGTTTACCCTATAGTGCTGGCAAGCATAATGGCACTGTATAACGTACCCGAAGAAGCCGGCAATGCCTTTGGATGGATAGTTTGGACATCTCAAATAATACTCATTTTATTTTTAGGAGCCATCTCATTTTTATTATTGCCTTTACTTAATAGAAAAAAATAATTGCTAACTTGCTTAACCGTTACCCCACCTAAAACGCAAAGCAATGATAAGCAGATTTTTACTTTTACTACTATTCATTTCATTTACAGCTTATCCTCAAAAAAAAACCGAGGAAATAGTATCTAAAAAGTTAAACGAAACCAGGCAGATTACTATAGTAACACCAAACCTTTACGAAACAAATAAAGATAAAACCTATCCGCTTATTGTACTGCTGGATGGCGAATATCTTGTAGATATATTTTCAGGGGTACTTTCATACACTGCCTATTGGGACGACCTGCCTCAGGCTGTTATTGTAGGTATAAACCAAAACAAAGATGAGGAAAGATATGATGATACACAGTATGATACCGAAACAGGCGTACCTTTAAACAAAGGCAACCAATTTTACGAATTTATAACCGCAGAGCTTTTACCTTATATGGAAAAAAACTACCGTGTATCACCCTTTAAGGTTATTGCAGGGCATAACATTACTGCCGGGTATATTAATTTCTTTTTGTATAAAGACAATCCGCCTTTTAATGCATACATAGCATTTAGCCCCGAAATGGCACCCGAAATGGAAAACCGTGTACCGCAAATGGCGGCTTCGCTAAAAAAACCTATTTTTTATTACCTGGCTACCGCTGATGGTGATATTAAACCCATACGTGAAAAAATTAAAACACTGAATGAAAACATGAAAGCGGTAACCAACCCTGCTGTACGGTATTTTTTTAATGAATATACCGATGCTACACATTACTCATTAGTTGCCCATGCGGTGCCCGATGCACTTTACAGCATTTTTTCTGCCTACCAGCCTATATCGTCCAAAGAGTATCAGGATAAAATTGTAACGCTGCCTTCGGGCTATGTTAAATACCTTGAAAACAGGTATCAGATGATAGAAAAGGAACTGGGTGTAAAAATGCCCATACGCCTTAATGATTTCAGGGCGGTAGAAGCTGCCATAATGAAAAATGGAGCGCATGAGGAATTACGGGAGTTAGCCAAAGTGGCTAAAAAAAATTATCCAAAAACAGTTATAGGCGAATATTATGAGGCACTGTACTATGAGGCTACAGGAAATTACAGCCGCGCCAAAAAAGCATACCTCAACAGCTATACACTTGAGGATATAGGCAGCTATACCAAAGACTACATGATGAAAAAAGCAGAATCTATTACCGTAGAATAAAGATTACAAGATAAATTAATGGCTAAAGTTAAAACGTCCTTTTTTTGCCAGAATTGTGGTACGCAATACTCTAAATGGCAGGGACAGTGCAACTCCTGCAGGGAGTGGAACACTATTGTTGAAGAAGTTATACAGAAAGAAGAAAAACAGGCGTGGAAGCCTGCCGATGCCCCATCAAAAAGGGCAGCAAAACCACTTCGGATAAATGAAATAGACACCGCCAGTGAAATCCGCATGGATACGGGCGATGCCGAACTGAACAGGGTGCTGGGTGGCGGTATAGTACCGGGGTCGTTAACCCTGCTGGGTGGCGAGCCGGGTATTGGTAAAAGTACACTACTGCTGCAAATTTCGCTTAAACTGCCCTACCGTACACTTTATGTATCGGGTGAGGAAAGCCAGAAGCAGATTAAAATGCGGGCAGAAAGGATAACGCCTTCGGCTGATAATTGCTACATCCTTACCGAAACCAAAACGCAGAACATTTTTAAGCAGATAGAAACTATTGAACCTGAAGTGGTAATAATAGATTCTATACAAACCCTGCATTCCGATTATATAGAATCATCTGCGGGGAGCATATCTCAAATACGTGAAACTACGGCAGAGCTTATAAAATTCGCCAAAGAAACTAATACCCCTGTAATACTCATAGGGCATATTACCAAAGACGGCAGCATTGCAGGACCAAAAATACTGGAACACATGGTAGATACTGTTTTGCAGTTTGAAGGCGACCGTAACCATGTGTACCGTATTTTGCGGGCTTTAAAAAACAGGTTTGGCTCTACAGCAGAACTCGGTATTTATGAAATGCTGGGTAACGGGCTGCGCGAAGTAAGCAACCCGTCAGAAATATTAATATCACATAAGGAAGAAGAATTAAGCGGAACAGCCATAGCCACTACTATGGAGGGTATGCGCCCACTTATGATAGAGATACAGGCACTGGTAAGCACGGCAGTATATGGAACGCCGCAGCGCAGTACCACAGGCTATAATGCCAAAAGGCTTAATATGATACTTGCCGTACTGGAAAAAAGGGCTGGCTTCAGGCTTAGTGCCAAAGATGTATTTCTTAATATTACAGGCGGTATAAATGTAGATGACCCTGCTATAGACCTTGCTGTGGTAGCGGCAATACTATCATCTAACGAAGATATACCTGTAGGAAAAGGCTACTGCTTTGCGGGCGAAATTGGTCTTTCGGGAGAGGTACGTCCTGTTAATCGTGTAGATCAGCGCATATCAGAAGCTGAAAAATTAGGATTTTCCACTATTTTTGTATCTAAGTATAACAAGATTTCATTAAAAAATACATTAATCGAAATCAGGCTCGTGGCAAAAATAGAAGATGTAGCCGCCCACCTGTTTGGATAGTTTATAAGCTGATGCAAAAGAAAAATTATAAAAGAATGCTTTTAAAGACAGCATTGGCTGTTACGGCTATTATACTGCTTTTGTTTATTGGGCTTTTTGCACTGCGTAATATGCTGCTAAAGGAAGCCATAGGCAGGGTAGCCGAAAAAATGGAGCAGGACTACAATACTGCCTTTACTGTTAAGGAAGCCTCTTTTACCGGATTTTCTGAAGTGCAGCTTAACAGTATTGCGCTTGTGCCTAAAAATGCAGATACGCTGCTGAATATAGAAAGTCTTACCACAAAGATAAATGTAAGCCGCCTTTTTACAGGCAACCTGCAGCTTGGCAGGCTATATGTAAAAAACGGCTACATACAGCTTATAAAAGATGAAACAGGCAGGAATTTTGATGCTTTTTTACGCAACCCAAACAAAAAGAAAGCTGAAAGTACCGAAGAGAAAGAAAAAATAAATTATTCCAGAAGAACCTACAGGCTGCTTAATACCGTTTTAAACCTTGTTCCTGTAGATATAAGCCTTGAAAACCTTACACTGCGCCTTGAGGATATGGGACAAAAGGTTAAACTTAATATGCAGGAGTTAAGCCTTGCCGAAAAACAACTGGAAACACTTATAACTGTAAGCGAAAACGACTCTGTACAAACGTGGAAAGTAAGCGGTATGGCCGACCCCAGGAACAAAAAGGCTGACCTGACTTTTTATAATTCTCAAAACGTACAGGTTAATGTTCCCTATGTATATAAAAAATTTGGGTTAAAGTCAGGTTTTAAAGCTATACATCTTAATGTGGAAAACATTGACATGGATGGCGATGAACTGAATGTAGATGGCTATGCATCTATAGAGCACCTTATGGTTAACCACCCTAAAATAGCCTCTAAAGATGTTTTGATAGAGGATGCCCGTTTTGACTACCACTTTTTATTTGGCCCTGATTTTATAACGCTTGACAGTACCTCAACAGTTCAGCTTAACAAAATAAAGGCAAACCCTTATGCGCATTACAGCATAAAAAATGATACTACCTATACCCTGAAAGCCAAAATACCCAAAATGCAGGCGCAGGATTTTATAGTATCTCTCCCCAACGGGCTTTTTACCAATTTTGAAGGCATGGAGGCCGATGGCAGCTTTAGCTACAGCCTGGACTTTATGTACAATAAAAATAAGCCTGATGATATTATATTTGACAGCAGCCTTATTAAAGATGGATTT
>JBQGDD010000006.1:0-2222 GCA_052038845.1 Dyadobacter sp.
TTCATAATTTTCGAAAACAGCCGTAGTGTCGGTTTTATACTTTATAACAGAGTCTGCCAGTGCTATGGCACATTCCATTGCTAACTTAGTACCCGATCCGATAGAGTAGTGGGCAGTAGCTTTGGCATCTCCTAATAGTACTATATTATCCTTGTGCCATTTTTTATTGGTTACAGCAGGAAACTGCCTCCAGTGGGAGCGGTTAGATATTAGTCCGTGCCCGTCAAGCTCTTCTTTAAATATTTTTGATAATTTTTCTATAGTATCTTTCTCATCAGTTTTATCAAAGCCTGCTTTTTGCCATGTTTCATCGGTAGTTTCAAATATCCAGGTACTCATACCTTCCTCATACTGATAGGTGTGGGCTACAAAAGTACCATGGGGTGTAGTCCTGAAAAAATAGGTAAAGGCATCAAGCGGGCGGGTAGAACCCATCCATACAAAGCGGTTGCTTTTTAACTCGGTTTTTGTACCGAAATCATCTGCAAACTTTTCACGTATGGTGCTGTTTATACCATCTGCCACTACAATAATATCAGAATCGCCAAATTGAGATAAATCGTCAACATTAGCTTCAAAATGCAGGTTTACACCTTCTTCACGGCAGCGTTGCTGTAATAACTGTAGCAGTGTTTTACGGGAACAGCCACAAAATCCATTACCTGTAATCCTTACTTTCTCACCATCCCTGGCTACGTCAAGTTCATCCCAGTAAGCAAAACGGCTTCGTATTAAATCATACGATTGTGGGTCGCGGGTAAGGAACTCGCTCAGGGTTTCATCTGAAAATACCACCCCAAAACCGAAAGAATCATCAGCCTTATTACGTTCATATATACTTATATCACAATCAGGCATTGCCTTTTTTAAGAGTATCGAAAAATATAAACCACCCGGGCCACCGCCTATAACTGTTATTTTCATTATTCTATAATGGTCTTTTTATTGAAAAAATTTCACCTAAACCTGCATAATTAGAACCGGCAAGCCTTGCTACAGGTTTATATGCATCCATATTTATTTTATAATCGTCTATCAGTATTGCATCATCTATATGAAACATTACTATCCTGCCTATCATTATAGTTGCACCACCGTTTTTGTGCCCTTCTAATGAGTAATGATGTACCAGTTCACATTCAAAGTTTACGGGACTTTCTTTAACTCTTGGCGGTTTTACGAGCATTGAGGGAACAGGTGTAAGCTTTGCATATTCAAACTCATTTTCACCTGGCGGTAATGGCGCAGATGTATCATTCATAGCCTCTGTTAGCTCCTCTGTAGCCAGGTTTACTACAAACTGCTTTGTAGCCAGTACATTATTAAGAGTATCTTTATTAGTATTATTGGTCCGTACCGTAGAAAACATAATATGTGGCGGATCTTCGCCCACAGCGTTAAAAAATGAAAACGGGGCGAGGTTTAGCTTTCCGTCTTCACTGATACTCGATATCCATCCTATAGGACGTGGAATAACTGTACCCGTAAGTATTTTATATATATTTTTCTGGCTTGTAGTATTAGGGTCTATTTGCATTTATAAAATAAATTATAACTACAAATAAAAGAAAAAATATGCAGTATTTATTGATGATTTGTGTTATAAAATTAAATTTTAAAAGGTTTTTATTGATATTTATATTATATATGTTTTTTTATGACACTGTTTTTGAAGATTTATAAAATAGCAATTTTCCAAATTTTTATTTTATATACTGTATATTTTAAATACAAATTACATTAGTCAAATCCATTATATTCACTGTAATTCCTATATGTAAAGAATAAATTTATATGTATATTTACCAATAGTTAAAAACATAAAACCTTTTATAAAGATGAGTTATTATCAGGTAAAGAGCTTAGAACAATATTTTAAACATTATAATAAATCCATACGTGAACCCAGAAAATTTTGGGATAAAATAGCTGATGAAAACTTTACCTGGTATCAAAAATGGGATAAGGTTGTAGAGTTTAATATGCAGGAGGCTGATGTTAAATGGTTTATTAACGCTAAAGTAAATATTACTAAAAACTGTATAGACCGTCATTTAGCAAAGCGAGGAGATAAAACCGCTATTATATTTGAACCTAACGATCCCAAAGAAGAAGCACAGCATATTACATATAATGACTTATATGAGCGTGTATGCAAAATGGCAAATGTGCTGAGGGAGAGAGGTATTAAAAAAGGGGACAGGGTATGTATATACCTGCCT
>JBQGDD010000007.1:0-3842 GCA_052038845.1 Dyadobacter sp.
CACAGGCACGGTTGGGTTATGCAGGTATAAAACGGAGTCTTTTACGTCAAAATCCATATAAAAATCTTCGTATAGAGCATTAGCCGGAATAAAAACAGAAATATTGTTTTTTGTATAGCTGTTGTCATGCTGCGCCTTTACAAAATATGGAGTAATACGGGTAGGATCCATAATTTTAGCAGGATTTTCAGAATATTGAATACTGCCGTTAATTACCGTTTTATTGCCATGAAAGTCAGACACTTCTATCCTGTAGTTCTGTACCGAGCCCGGCACAACATCAAACTGCCCGTTAGTTGTATTATTTTGTATAAGCGATAACTGGTAAGGTGTGGTAACAAACAGTTTTTGAAAACGCTCTCCGGTTGCATAATAGCGGGCATAATCTATAAAGTTATTAATATAGCGTGATTCGCTAAATGCGAAAGTATCAAACGCATAGCTAAAGCTTGGGCTGCCGTTATAAAAGGTTTCTACTTTATAAATCCCATTATTGCCGTAGCTCCCGGTAGATTTATCTGATGTATTTATAGCAAAGCCCACCTTACCCTTCGCTTCTACCTTATCAGCAAGATAAGTACCGTCCTTTTGCGGCCTCACATTAATTAAAAATGGCTTTTTAGACTGGTTAACGGCTCCATCACTGCTTAATGAATATACCATAAGCCCCAAAACCCGGGGAGCCTGAGTATCTTTCATTTTTTTATCAAGTCCGAAATGCAGTGGGTTTATTACATATTCTGTTTTAGTATCCCTATATTCAAAATGGAGGTGCGGTCCGCCAGAACCTCCTGAATTACCTGAAAGAGCGACCTGCTCCCCCTTTTCTACAACCAGTTCCCCCGGCTGCGGGAATAGCTCTATGTCAAAAGATTTTTTTTCATACTGTTTAGCTCTTACGTAAGCCTCTATTTTTGGTGAATATTCTAACAGATGCCCATAAAGGGTGGTAAATCCGTTAGGATGGTCTATGTATAAGGCTGTACCGTAACCATAGCTGGATACCCTTATGCGCGAAACATATCCTGCCGCGGCTGCAAAAACCGGGATTCCGGTTTTTTGGTTTGTCCTGAAATCCAGCCCTGAATGAAAATGATTATTGCGCAATTCACCAAATGTACCTGATGGATGTACAGGCAGGTCTAACGGTGAACGAAAGTAATCTTTGGGATATGGCTGCTGCGCCATAAGCCCCGCGCTTAATAAAAGTGTGAAAAAGTACAATCTCATGTGGCTAAAATATAAAAAAGCAGTCAAAAAAACAGATTAAGCATTATGAAAGATATAACTGTTTACGCTACAATTTATTACAGATAAATTTAAAATATCATAATAAATTTTCGTAAAACTATTGTTTGTAATTAAAGTAATACTAACTTTGTAAAATCATGTAATGAAAATTGGCTGTAATGAGCGGATTATCCGAATTAGTTGATTCTCTTGAAAGTAAGCTGGAAAAGCTTTCCTTAAAACTGGAAAAGCTTGAGAAGGAAAAACAAGAGCTGGAAAAACAAATTTCCGCATCAGCTTCGGTCATCAGCAGCCAGGGCGAAGAAACAGCTTCTCTTAAAAAACAGATGGAAGCATTAAAAATTGCCAACTCATTACTGGGCAGTGACGATAATAAAAGAGAAACAAAACTCAAAATAAATTCATTGATCCGGGAAATTGATTACTGTATAGCACAACTTTCTGATTAAAAAGGAATGGATGACAAGCTTAAGATAAAAATATCAATTGCAGACAGGGTTTACCCGCTAACGGTAGATTTTGCTCAGGAAGAAGGGCTAAGGAGTGCTTCTAAAAAAATTGATACAATGATTAAGCAGTTTGAAGAAAACTATGCAGTAAGAGATAAACAGGATGTTTTAGCCATGTGCGCGCTTCAGTTTGCCGCACAGTCAGAGCAAAAGCAGATAGACAGGTCAGCAGATATGGAAAATGCCATGGAAAGGCTTAAAGCAATGGATGAAAAGCTGAATGGGTTACTCTCAGAATAATAAATTACGTTCTTTACATACGTCAAAAAAATACTGCCTACATTAGTACATATTTGATAAACTCAACACTAACAAATTAGAATGGGTGAATCGTCGCTACTAAAGCAAGCTGCCTTTGAGCAGATCCTTGAACAGCGGGTTAGCCCAAAACTTGTCAATAACGAGTTTATACAATCATTCTGATGTAGGCTTTTTTTATATAACACTTAAACAAACTATGGACTCTACATTATTAATAATTATCGGAAGCATTGTTGGAATTGCAGCAGGATTTGCAATTGCAAAATTTCTTGAAAAGAAAAATGTTTCAACACTTATAAAAAATGCGCGCAAAGAAGCGGCATCTATATTAAAAGACGCTAAAAGCGAAGCCGAGGCTGCAAAAAAAGATAAAATATTACAGGCTAAAGAAAAATTCCTTGAACTTAAAGCCGAGCATGAGCAGGTAATATTAGGACGCGATAAAAAAATATCTGAGGCAGAAAAAAGAACACGTGATAAAGAATCTCAGGTTTCGGGCGAACTGGCAAAATCTAAAAAACTGAATGACGAGCTCGAAACTAAAATTACTGACTACAATAATCGTATAGACCACCTTGATAAAAAACAGCAGGAAATAGACAGGCTGCACAAAAGCCAGGTAGAACAGCTTGAAGTTATATCGGGACTATCGGCAGATGAGGCTAAGAACCAGTTGGTAGAAAGCCTCAAAGCAGAAGCTAAAACAAGTGCCATGTCTCACATACAGGACACTATAGAAGAGGCTAAGCTAACGGCACAACAGGAAGCTAAAAAAATAATAATAAACACCATTCAGCGTGTTGGTACTGAGGAAGCGGTAGAAAACTGTGTATCTGTATTCAATATAGAATCTGATGATGTTAAGGGTAGGATTATTGGCCGTGAAGGACGAAACATCCGTGCGCTTGAAGCTGCTACCGGTGTAGAGATTATAGTTGATGATACACCGGAGGCTATTATACTTTCGTGCTTTGACCCTGTAAGGAGGGAAATTGCCCGCCTTGCCCTGCACAAACTGGTAACTGACGGAAGGATTCACCCGGCACGTATTGAAGAAGTTGTGGGTAAAACCGCAAAACAGATTGAAGACGAAATTATAGAAGTAGGTAAACGTACTGTTATTGATTTAGGTATTCATGGGTTACACCCGGAGCTTATCAAGATAGTAGGAAGGATGAAATACCGTTCTTCATACGGGCAGAACCTTTTACAGCACTCGCGTGAAGTTGCTAAACTTTGCGGTATTATGGCGGCTGAGCTTGGACTTAATGTTAAACTTGCCAAAAGAGCGGGATTACTGCATGATATTGGTAAAGTGCCTGATACCGAAAGTGACCTGCCTCATGCTTTACTGGGTATGCAGTGGGCTGAAAAGTATGGTGAGAAAGAGGAAGTGTGCAACGCTATTGGTGCTCACCACGATGAAATTGAAATGAGGTCTATGCTTTCACCGGTTGTACAGGTGTGTGATGCTATATCTGGTGCAAGGCCTGGTGCAAGAAGGCAGGTGCTTGACTCTTACATTCAGCGACTGAAAGACCTTGAAGATATTGCTTATGGCTTTGCCGGGGTAAAAAGTGCCTATGCAATACAGGCTGGAAGGGAACTTCGTGTAATTGTAGAGAGTGAAAAAGTAAGCGATGATATGGCTGCTAACCTTTCTTTTGAAATATCGCATAAAATACAGACAGAAATGACTTATCCCGGACAGGTAAAAATTACTGTAATAAGGGAAACAAGAGCAGTTAATATTGCAAAATAAAACTGGTTAATATGATTAAAAACAAAACAGGCAGCAAAAATAGCTGCCTGTTTTGTTTT
>JBQGDD010000008.1:0-41584 GCA_052038845.1 Dyadobacter sp.
GTATTGCTGTATAAAGCGTTTGGATGGGATGCACCGGAGTTTGCACACCTGCCATTAATTTTAAAACCTGTGGGTAACGGTAAACTCTCTAAAAGGGATGGTGATAAATTAGGCTTCCCTGTTTTCCCGTTAGAATGGAAAGACCCAAAATCTGGTGAGGTATCATCGGGCTACAGGGAAAAAGGCTACCTGCCGGAAGCAGTAGTTAACTTTTTAGCTTTGCTCGGCTGGAATCCGGGTACAGACCAGGAATTATTTACACTTGATGAACTGGTACAGCTTTTTGACCTTGAAAGGGTACATAAAGCGGGCGCAAAATTTGACCCTGAGAAAAACAAATGGTTTAACCACCATTATTTCCAGAGGCAGGATAATGAAGCCTTGGCAAAAGACTTTAACCATACACTGGTTGAAAAAGGCATCAATAAACCTTTAGACTATATAACCGAAGTGGTAAGGCTTGTAAAAGAGCGTGCCCACTTTGCCAGTGAGTTATGGGAACTTTCAGACTTCTTTTTTACAGCGCCTAATAGCTATGACGAAAAAGCCGCCAAAAACTGGAAACCCGAAACTGGCGAATTACTTAGCGAACTTGTAGCAGAACTGCAAAATACGCTGGATTTTTCATCTGTAAACCTTGAAACGGCTGTAAAAGCCTGGATAGCGAAAAAAGAGGTAGGAATGGGTAAAGTTATGCAGCCTTTACGGTTAAGCCTTGTAGGCTCTTTAAAAGGCCCTCATTTATTTGATATTATGGCACTGATAGGAAAAGAGGAAACAGTAACAAGAATACAAAAGGCTGTAGCTGCTTTTAAATAACATATAAACTCCTGCAAAAGCAGGAGTTTTTTTAGAACTACAATGTAACTTTTTAAATAAAAGTAAGCCTTATATAAAAGCTCTAACCTTTTAACCACTGAGTTTAAGAATAATTGTAACTTACACTAATTATTAAATCAACATAAATATGGAAAATAATGTCTTTTTGTATGTATTACTGTTTATTGGAGTAATAATACTGCTTTCTTCTTTTTTTACCGTTAAACAGCAAACAGCCGCCATTGTAGAACGATTTGGACGTTTTTTAAGCATCCGACACGCAGGGCTTCATTTAAAAATCCCGATAATCGATAAAATTTCCGGAAGGATAAACCTAAAGATACAGCAGCTTGATGTAATTATCGAAACCAAAACAAAGGAAAACGTATTTGTAAAAATGAAGGTTTCGGTACAGTTTAAAGTTATACAGGAAAAAGTGTTTGAGGCTTTTTACAAGCTGGAGTATCCGCATGACCAGATAACGTCTTATGTATTTGATGTTGTTCGTGCAGAAGTACCCAAACTAAGGCTGGATGATGTTTTTGAGCGTAAAGATGATATTGCTATTGCCGTAAAAAGGGAACTTAACGATGCCATGACTACATATGGTTATGATATAATCAATACCCTGATTACAGATATTGACCCGGATATTCAGGTTAAAAACGCCATGAACCGTATTAACGCTGCTGACAGGGAAAAATCGGCTGCTGAGTATGAAGCAGAAGCTTCAAGGATTCGTATTGTAGCAAAAGCTAAGGCAGAGGCAGAAAGTAAAAGGTTGCAGGGACAGGGTATTGCCGACCAAAGGCGTGAAATTGCCAGAGGATTGGTAGAAAGTGTAGATGTGCTTAATAAAGTAGGTATCAACTCTCAGGAGGCATCGGCTCTTATTGTGGTAACACAGCATTATGATACGTTACAGGCAATAGGTAGCGATACTAACTCTAACCTTATTCTGTTACCTAATTCGCCACAGGCAGGCAGCGATATGTTAAATAACATGGTGGCATCGTTTACAGCCTCTAATCAGGTAGGTGAGGCAATGAAAAAAGGCAGCCGTAAAAAAGAGCGTGAAGAATTACAAAATAAAAGACCTGTAATAATGCCACAGGAATATAAGGAAGATGATATTGATGATAACGAAAAAAAGGATAATAATAAATAGAATGTAAAAAATAAAGGCTGTCGAAATTGACAGCCTTTATTTTTAAAATATCTTTTTGAGCAGAAAGGTTAATGCAGCGCTTTTTATTGGCCCGGATGCGACACCTAAAACATTAAGTATCTTTTTAGGAGTATTACCCACAAGGTTCTTAATTTCAAGGCTCTTTTTGGTTTTACCAAGATCTTTTAAAAGCCTTTGATAGGCAAGGTCTTTTTCTACCTTAAATATAGCAAGGTCTTTATTTATCTGATCGAAAGTTCTGTATTCTCTATATGGCATAACTAATATTTCTTTAAAAAGATTCTGGAAAAAGATGCCAGTATAGGCCCTTCAACAATTTTATTCTGTACATAAAATATAATAATTGCTAGTACAAGATAAATACCCCCTACTATAAGAAATCCGTAAGCAAAATTATCAAGCGCATAACCTATTCCTAAAGCTACGGCAATTGAAAAGAAAATAGTAACTATTAACAGCATGATTGCCAAAAGAAACATCTTTAGCATCATGGTGGTTGTTTTTACCATCATCTTAAAACCCCAAAGTTTGTAATACTTTACATTGGTATCAATAACCTCCTGTACCTGGTTTTTAAGATCTTCAATATTTTCTTTTATTTCTTCAAATGCCATACGCTTGTGTATTTATTTAAATGATATTATTTTGTAAGAGATTCAGCTTTTGATATTGCTTTGTTAGAAGCTGATTTCAGTTCTTCTAATTTTTTCTCTAAAGTGGCAATAACATCATCTTTTTTGCCTTCTACGTTTGCAACAAGGTTATCAAGCCCAGATTGTAAATCTTCTTTAGCATGTCCAAATTTACTTTTTACCTGCTCTGTAAGCTCGTTTATTTTATCTTTTAGCTCATCTCTTTTAGAGCCATACCCGTCTTTAATTTTTTTACGTGTGTTAGCTCCTTCGTCCGGTGCAAATAAAATACCTACTATTGCTCCAACTGCAGCACCTGCCAATATCGCCGCTACTGTTCCTGTTTTACCAGCCATAATAATTAAGTTTTAAGTTATTAAATAATTTCTTATAAAGATACCCTGTTTATAATTTGTAAGATGTTAACAGGTAGTTAATTGATATTAAAGTAAACACAAAACTTTATGTAAGGCTATTTAAACAATTAAAATGTAATGATAGTTAATATTGTATATCAAAAAATAGTAAAGGCTTTATACGGCATTTAAACAACCCTATTTTAATAAATTGCTGTTATATATTTATACGGTTCTATAATAATATCCAATAATAAACATAGCCTGTGGTAAACCACAGGCTATATCAATAAATTCTATATACAGTTTTATTATTCCTTGCTTTCTATTTTTGCCCAAGTATCTCTTAAACCAACCGTTTTATTAAATACGGGTTTGCCAGTGGCAGTATCAGGGTCAACACAAAAGTATCCTAATCGCTGAAACTGGTACCTCTCCCCTGCTTGTACATCTTTAAGCCCCGGTTCAAGATATGCTGTAATAACTTCAAGCGAATTTGGGTTAATGTAATTTTTAAAATCTACCTCTTTATCCCCATCAGGGTTTTCGTGGGTAAACAGCCTGTCATATACCCTTACTTCGGCTTCAATAGCGTGTACTATAGAAACCCAGTGCAGTGTACCTTTTACTTTCCTTAAACTCGCTTCAGTACCACTTCCGCTGCGGCTGTCTTCATCATACGTACAGTGAATTTCGGTAATGTTGCCGTCAGCATCTTTAACAACACTATCCCCTTTTATTATATAGGCATTTTTAAGCCTTACCTCTTTACCTAACGAAAGGCGGAAAAACTTACGGTTGGCTTCTTCCATAAAATCTTCCCTTTCAATATATAATTCCCTTGAAAAAGGTACTTTCCTGAAACCAGCCGATTCATCTTCCGGGTTATTCTCGGCTTCAAGCCATTCTTCCTTACCTTCAGGATAGTTAGTAATTATAAGTTTAACAGGATCAAGCACTGCCATAACCCTTGGCGCGGTTTTATTTAAATCTTCTCTAACGCAAAACTCCAGTAACGATACATCTACCAAATTGGTACGCTTGGCAATACCAATGGTATCGGCAAAGTTTTTAATAGAATCCGGAGTGTATCCCCTTCTCCTTAACCCCGATATGGTAGACATCCTTGGGTCATCCCAACCCTTTACATGCCCTTCCTGTACCAGTTGCAGCAGCTTTCTTTTACTTACTACTGTGTGGCTAAGGTTACGCCTTGCAAATTCACGCTGTTTAGGGCGTATAGAGGCATTATCATATATCTGGTCAAGGAACCAGTCATAAAGCTCCCTGTGCATAGCAAATTCAAGTGTACAAAGCGAATGTGATATGTTTTCTATATAATCACTCTCGCCGTGTGCCCAGTCATACATTGGGTATATATGCCATGCATCGCCGGTACGGTGATGGTGTTTATTCAGTACCCTGTACATAATAGGGTCGCGCATAAGCATATTAGAAGAACTCATGTTTATTTTAGCCCTCAGTACATGGCTTCCTTCTGGAAACTCACCATTTTTCATTTTTTCAAACAACTCAAGGTTTTCTTTAACAGATCTGTCCCTGTAAGGGCTGTTAGTTCCCGGCTGTGTGGGTGTACCCTTTTGCTGTGCCATAACTTCAGATGACTGGCTGTCAACATACGCCAGTCCTCTTTTAATAAAATCTACAGCCCAGTCATATAGCTGCTGAAAATAATCTGATGCATAACGTTCTTCTGCCCAGTTATAGCCCAGCCATTCTATATCTTTTTTTATAGCATCTACAAACTCCTGTTCCTCTTTAGCAGGGTTAGTATCGTCGAAACGAAGGTTTACAGGTGCATTATACCTAAGCCCAAGCCCAAAATTAAGGCAGATGGAGCTGGCATGCCCAATATGCAGGTATCCGTTAGGTTCTGGCGGAAAACGAAAACGCAGGCTTTCCCTGTTCATTCCTTTTCCTAAATCATCTTCTATAATCTGTTCTATAAAATTGAGTGATCGCTCTTCAGTTGCCATAAAAAATTTGTAATAAGGTGCAAAGGTATTTAAAAAAGTCAGACAACAATTACCGCATTTGAATAATTAAAGTACTAATAAACATCAATAAATATGTAATTTTACACTGGTAAAACCGATACTGATGGGAATTATAAAACTTAAAAACATACGTACATTTTCTTACCATGGCTGCCTGGTGGAAGAAAGCAAAATAGGCTCTGACTACAGTGTTGACCTTGAAATAAAAACCGACCTGAGAAAATCGCGCCACAGTGATGAACTGGCTGATACTGTAGATTATGTTCACCTGAATAAGATAGTTGTTGAGGAAATGGCTATACGCTCTAAATTACTGGAACACGTTGCAGAAAGAATAATTAAAAGGACTTTTGATGAAATACCGGAAGTTTCGAGAATACTTGTTGCGGTGTCTAAAATTAACCCGCCAATAGGTGGAGATGTAGAGGCTGTAACTGTGCAGATTGAAGAATACAGGGCATAAAAATAGCATTTGCCAAGTAAATTTAGATACAATTTTCTTGCGTTAGTATAAAATATATGTAAATTTGCCAACCATAATAACTATGGCATCGTGGCCGAGTGGCTAGGCAGAGGTCTGCAAAACCTTGTACAGCGGTTCGAATCCGCTCGATGCCTCCAAAAAAAGCACCTGTAATAAGGTGCTTTTTTTATTCTTTATTTTCAAGCTTTTTTATAGCTGACTTTACCATTTTTCCCTCGTTAGGAAACCAACCCTGTACAAGCAGTGCAGTACCAAAAACTATAAGTATTATACTTATAACCTGTTTTACCTTAAATATATTTTTGGCTGTTAAAAACCTTCGTAACTGCTTTGCAACAAGTATTTTAAAAATATCGGTAATAAAATAAGTGGCAATAACCGCGGTAAAAAAAGTAAGCATACGCGATGGTACCATTTCAAGCTGGGGCCCTATGGTTATTAAAATTGCCAGCCAAAAGCCAAGCACGCCCACATTTATAAAATTGAGCAGAAATCCTTTTACAAAAAGGCTTAAGTAGTTCTTTTTGATTATCTCGCTGGAGTCTTCATCTATAATTTCGTTTTTAGAAACTTTTTTTAGCTTAACAAACGAAATTATACCATAAGTAACCATTATAAGCCCGCCGAATATAAAAAGGGCAGGTTCATCTTTAATGCTTTGTATAAGGCGATAACTGCTAAAATAAGCAATGGCAATAAAAACTATATCGGCTATTATAACCCCTAAGTTAAATACAAGTGCAGCCCTAAAACCTTTTATAACGCTGGTTTCCAGTAGTACAAAAAAAACGGGGCCAATCATAAAACTTAATATAAACCCCCAGGGAACAGCCGTTAGAATATCGTTAATCATCCCGAATTTCTAAATAAATAAGAAACCCGCAAGGTAACATTTATAATTTTTATAGCGAAATAAAAAGGTTAATCCATAACAGTAATGCTGCCCCCGGCAACCGTTTTCTGGTTAACCTGTTTGGGCTTTCCATATACATCTATGCTGCCGCCAGCCCTTGTTTTTGCTTCAACAAAATCTGTAGCGTTTACCTTTGCCTCTCCCCCGGCGTTTACAGAAACATTTGTTTGTGCTGTAATAAGGTTTTTGCCTTTTATAATACCTCCTGATGTTATTGTTGCATCATGGTTTGTTGCCTTACCTTCTATTTCCAGCTCCCCCCCTGAATTTGCTTTCGATTTTAATTTTTGCACATCCAGCGTTACTTTTATAACAGAACCCTCTTTTGCATTAAGGCTGAAAGCTGTAGCTTTAAAAGTATTTTTAGAGCTTATAAAAGAACCTTCACTGGCTACAAGCCCTTCTATATTTTTATAATAAACGGTAGCTTCTATATTTTCGCCCTTTAAAAGTTTAGAAAATTTCATTCGTACCTTAAGGTCCTTACCTTTATTAATTACCTCAACATCATCAGCCTTAGTACCTTTAATTACAATTTTGTTTTCTTTTGCCGCTACAAGGGTTACACTAATTCTGTCATACACTTTTAGTACAGAAAAATCGTTAAGATTTATTGTTACCTCCTGTGCATAAGTAAATTGTACTATAAAACAAATAATAAATACTATATACTTTTTCATAACCTTACATTTTATTTATCAGATTTCTTTTTACCTAAATAATGAAAATCAAGCTGTTTTTTAACCAAATCGGCATTTTTCACTTTTACATATACCTCATCGCCAAGCTGTATTATATTATTGGTTACTTCGCCCACCAATGCATACTGCTTTTCATCAAAGGTGTAATAATCATCCTTTATCTCACGGATGCGGCACATACCCTCGCATTTATTAGATATTATTTCTACATAAATACCCCACTCTGTAACGCCCGATACTACACCTAAAAATTCTTCATCTTTATGGTCCAGCATATATTTAACCTGCATATACTTTATACTGTCGCGCTCTGCATTTGCAGCAAGGTTCTCCATAGTTGAAGAATGCGTACATTTTTCTTCATAAATCTCTTCATCTACAGATTTTCCACCGTCAAGATAATGCTGTAAAAGCCTGTGTGCCATTACATCCGGATATCTTCTTATGGGTGATGTAAAATGAGAATAATAATCAAATGCAAGCCCATAATGCCCTATGTTATCAGTAGAATATTTAGCCTTACTCATACTGCGTATTGCCAGTGTATCTACAAGGTTCTGCTCTTTTTTACCCTGAACATCGTTAAGCAGGTTATTAAGTGATTTAGATATTGCATCTTTAGACGTAAAATTGATACTATAGCCAAATTTTGATATTACAGTCTGTAAATTTATCAGTTTATCTTCATCCGGCTCATCATGAATACGGTACACAAAGGTTTTATTCTGCTTACCAATAAATTCACCTACTTTTCTGTTAGCCAGCAGCATAAATTCCTCAATCATGTGGTTAGAATCCTTTGCCTGCTTAAAGTAAACCCCTGTAGGCTCATCATTTTCATTAAGAATAAACTTAACCTCTACCTTATCAAAAGATATGGCACCGTTAGCCAGCCTTTTCCTGCGCATAATTTTAGCCAGCTCATCCATTTTTACAACAGCATCCCTTATGTCATTACTCACAGAATAATCTTCTCCGGTTAAAGAGAGTTCTGCCGGTACAGTATGGCTTTTAGTTTCTATAATATGCTGTGCCTCCTCATAAGCAAAACGCTGGTCTGAATAGGTTACTGTCCTGCCAAACCATTTATCTACCACTTCTGCCTTGTCATTCATCTGGAAAACAGCAGAGAATGTATATTTCTCTTCATGCGGGCGCAATGAACAGGCAAAGTTAGACAGCACTTCGGGCAGCATGGGTACTACCCTGTCTACCAGATAAACAGATGTTGCCCTGTTGTATGCCTCATCATCAAGTATAGTCCCTTCTTTTACATAGTGAGATACATCAGCAATGTGGATACCTATTTCATAATTACCATTTTCAAGTTTTTGGAAAGAAAGTGCATCATCAAAATCTTTTGCATCGCGTGGATCAATAGTAAACGTAAGCACATCTCTCATATCCCTCCTGCGGGCTATTTCCTCCTCCTGTATGGACGTATCTATTTTTTGGGCAAATACCTCCACCTCTACAGGAAAATCTGAAGGAAGACCATATTCTGCCAGTATAGCGTGTATCTCGGTATCATGCTCTCCGGGTTTACCCAATACTTTTATAACCTCTCCAAAAGGACTGTCGGCTTTTGCAGGCCAGTCTTCAATTTTTACCAATACCACATCGCCGTTTTCAGCTTCGCCAAGTTTATCTTTAGGTATAAAAATATCAGTGTACATTTTAGGGTTAGCAGTAGATACAAAAGCAAAATTCTTTTGAATATCTATTACACCCACAAACTCTGTTTTAAAGCGTTCCAGTATTTCTATCACTTCACCCTCTGCCCTTCTGCCTCTCCTCCGGTTATATATATATACTTTAACCTTATCTTTATCAAGGGCTTTGTTAAGGTTATTGGTAGGTATAAAAATATCATCTTCAAGCTCCGGAGAAACAAAATAAGCTGTTTTCCTGCTTGTCATATCTATAGTTCCCTCTACATAATCAGCTTTAGTTATTACTCTGTACTTACCCCTGTCAGTTTCCTCAATTTTTTCTTTAGATGCTAAATATTTAAGCTCCTTAATAATCTCGTTTCTGCTCTGGGTATCATTCAGCTCCAGGGCTGCTGCAATCTGCTTATAGTTAAAAGACTTATTAGGGTCTTTAGAAAGTATCTTGAATATTTTCCTGGAAAAATCCTTTTCCTTTTTAGCTGACGGTTTTCCGTTTTTCTTACTCATAAAATTTTAAAATAATGCTGAAAATTACAAATTAGTATTAAGATACGTATCGTTTTTAATTAAATAATAACGTTGAGGCTCGCTATTTGCTGTATGTAAATACCGTGAGAAAATTCATTATCTTTATAAGAAAGCCAAAAAACTGATATGAAAGAATTTATAACTGTGGCTGTTTACAGCTATCCGCATGAAATAACAATTATAAAACACCTGCTTGAAGAAGCCGGGTTAAGCTATTTTTTCGAAAACGAAACCATAACCTCTATTGCCCCTTTTTACTCTTATGCCATTGGCGGCATCAAACTGAAAGTCCATCCGCACGACATCGACGAAGTAAAAAGCATCCTTAAAAATTTTGAAGAACAAAATAATCTCAGGATAGTTTAAGTTTTTTCAGAAAAGGTTTTCAACATTTACTATATACAACAAAAAAAGATTTTTTAAAATTAAATAAAAATGATGATGATTATTGCGTGTTGATAATGGGTATAAGTTTTATTGTAATGTTAGGTTTTGGTATTTATACAATGTTATACAAAGGTATTAACAACGTTAAAAAAATGTAAAGTACTGTATTTAAACTTTTAGACTGTTTTCTGAAAAAGGTTATTAACAATGGTTAATTAGTTATTTTGATACAAAACTATTGAAAATTGTTCCTATTAATTCCTGTTAATAAATCCTGCAAAGCATTTGATAAAAAAATGTAAAATACACGAAACTTTATTTGCATATCTCAATCACGTTTTTGTTTAGAAAAATTTTCTTCAGTTCCCTAACAAAGCTTTCTTTTTTCATCTTTACTTATTAACATAATTTGTTAATTTATAACTCCTTTATTTTCAATCTATTTTTATAGTTATCAACACTGTAGTATTTTAACATATTTAATGCTATATTATAAACCTGCTTTGCCCTAATAAACTAATTACCAAACCATTATACAATATCCTTTTTGTTTGGTAACTTTGCCCCGAAAAATAACAACATAACTATATACAGCAATGAAAATTTCGATAGGTAATGACCATGCAGGGCCAGATTATAAACAGGCTATTGTAAAACATCTTGAAAGCAAAGGATTTGAAATTATAAACCACGGAACCGACACTTTTGACAGTGTAGATTACCCGGATTTTGTTCACCCGGTTGCTAATGATGTAGCCAATGGAACAGCCGATTTAGGCATCATAATATGTGGCAGCGGCAACGGCGTAGCAATGACAGCGAACAAACACCAAAAAATTAGGGCGGCACTATGCTGGACAAAAGAAATTGCTGCACTGGCACGCCAGCATAATGATGCTAACATAATAAGCATCCCTGCGCGTTATACCTCTATACAGCAAGCGGTAGAAATGGCAGATACTTTTTTAAACACCGCTTTTGAAGGCGGAAGGCACCAAAACAGGGTTAATAAAATACCCTGCTAAAAAAATTCAGTTTTGAGCGAACACAGTAGGATACATAAGCATAATGTAGAAGGAAAAAACCTGTTGATATCCATATTGCTGAATATAGCAATAACAATAGCACAGGTTATAGGGGGATTTATATCCGGCAGCCTCGCGTTAATATCAGATGCGCTGCACAATTTTACCGATGTAATTTCGCTCATAATAAGCTATGTGGCACACAAGCTGTCACGAAAAAAAGCGACTACAACACAAACCTTTGGGCTAAAACGCTCAGAGCTTATAGCGGCATTTATTAATGCACTCACGCTGGTTGTAGTCGCTTTTTATTTGATATACGAGGCTACCGTACGCTTTTTCGAACCCGTGTTTATAGCGCCCGGCATAGTAATATGGATGGCGGTTGCAGGCATAGCCGTTAACGGATTTTCGGTACTGCTGTTAAAAAAAGATGCCGACCATAACCTGAACATGAAATCGGCTTACCTGCACCTGCTTACTGATATGCTGGCATCTGTAGCCGTACTCATTGGCGGGCTGATGATGAAGTATTTCCAGACCTACTGGGTAGACAGCGTTATGACGCTGCTTATAGCCCTGTACCTGATAGTAGTAGGCGCAGATATTTTAAAACGCTCGCTAAAAATGCTGATGCTCTTTACCCCCGAGCATATAGATATTAAAGAAATAGTAAGGGAAGTACACAAAATACCCGGCGTAAACAAACTGCACCACATACATGTTTGGCACTTAAATGAAGAAGAACTGCACCTGGAAGCCCACCTGGACTGTACAAATGATATTACCATGTCGCAGTTTAATGTACTGCTGGACGAGATTGAAGAACTCCTGTACCAAAAATTCGATATTAACCACGTTAACATCCAGCCCGAATTTAAAAAAGAAGATCCAAAGGATTTTATTGTTCAGGATTAGATTTTCTACTCAAAAACCCTTTATTTACAGTGCTTAGGCACAAATGTCGTAAAAATGACGTAGCAAAACCGCTATCAAAAAAGTACCTTTGCCTCTACTTTTGCCTTATAACTTAAAAACATGAAAGTATGGAAACTGTAGGTAAAAAAATCGCTGACATTCGTAAACAAAAAGGACTAACCCAGGAAGAACTTGCCGAAAGCGCGGGCATAAACCTGCGCACTTTACAGCGCATAGAAAAGAACGAAAACGAACCCCGGGGCAACACCCTCCAGTCGCTTTGCGGTGTGCTCGATATTAATATTGAGAACATTGTTGACTATGGCAAAACAGAAAACAAAAGCTATATCATGTTTATGTACCTTTCGGTACTGTCGGGAATTGTATTGCCGTTAGGCAACATTATTTTACCACTTATTTTATGGCTTAATAATAAAGACAAAATACTAAATGTACAAAAGCACGGAGCTATTATCCTCAATTTCCAGATACTGTACACCATAGTGTCGTGGGCAATACTGGGTGTAGGTATATACAATAAAATAATGCATAAACCCTACGGTCACCAATTCCTTTTGGCATCTGTAGCTGTTGGGTTTGCTAACTATTTATATGCCGTTATAGTAACCATTATGATTAGCAAAGGCAGTACCAAAAACTTTTACCCGGTTCCGGTAAGGATTATAAAGTGAGATTAAATAAATTGTACTCACTTAAATATTAAAGAAATTAACCAGCAAGAGCATAATGATTCGTTCCAGCTATATCCTTATAGGTTGGACTACCATCGAGAAAGCCAACAAATCTAATTGACTTTTTTTCAGGGTCAATTTCTACTTGATAAAAATATCTTGATTTTATTGCAATTTCGCTTCTTGTTCTTTTATCAATAGTTATTTTTAAATCATCAGTACGAAAACCTGCAAAATGGCCATAGCTAGAAAAAGGTAGATCAGAGAGAATTTCTATTTTCTCACCAATACTAGGCTTAAAGATATGTTTAACTGTTGAGGGGAGTAAAAATGGTCTTAGTATTTCTAAGTTTTCAGATTTAATTTTTGAAGAAATAATTTTTTGATATTTTTCTCTAGATTCAAGTGTGTTATAACCTACAAGTTCATAATTGGCTCTATGTATTGATTTTTTAACATTATCTACTTGTTCAACAGATGACTTTATAGACTGAATAATTTCTGTTTTTTCATCTTCATTTATTGCTTTAGAAGAATTTCTTATTGCCCTAACAAGTTTGAGAAAAAAATCATCAAACCCATTTGATATAAATTTTATTCTATTTTCATTAGGTAATACTACTTCTTTAGATAAATCAGAATAAAGAAGTTCATTTAGTTCCACAGGTAAATCACATTCTTTGTATTTAATAGGTATTATTTTCTGTATTAATCCAGTTCTATGATTATTTAATGCCTTTTTAAGTTCATATTTTACCCAATCTGATTCGATTGATGCAGGTGACAATATAATGACTAAATGGGAGGAATTATCAAGTGCATTTTCTAATTTACTTATCAACCTATCACCTAAATCCAGTTGATCTTCATCTAGCCAAACATCAATACTATTTTCAATTAAACAATCTTTAAGTGTTCTTACAAATTTTTTGTCTTTACTACTATGTGATATGAAAACTTTCATAACTAAAATATTTATTTTACTAACCTACAAAATTTTCTTTAACATTTTACACCTCCCAAACTTTTTTGCCACCTTTGCAGTAATAACCACAAAGCATGACAAAAACTGATTATATATCGGGGCAGGTAGCTGCCTTGCCCAAAAGTATAGACGCAACACTGCAGTTACTGGCAGAAGACTGTACCATACCCTTTATTGCCCGTTACCGTAAAGACCGCACCGGCAACCTCGATGAGGTAGTAATAGAGCAGATAGCCAAACTAAACCAAGGCTATGATGCCCTTATAAAGCGAAAAAAAGCCATTGTAAAGGCTATTGACGAGCAGGGAGCACTTACCCCCGAACTTGCAGAGAAAATCAACAGGAGCTTTGATACTAACGAACTGGAAGATTTATACCTTCCGTTTAAAAAAGGGCGCAAAACAAAAGCCGACAACGCCCGCGAAAACGGACTGGAGCCACTGGCAAAAATTATCATGGCGCAAAACGCCGATGATGTTGATTTTATAGCCTCTAAATACCTCAACAATAAGGTAACCAACGAAGACGAAGCACTACAGGGCGCACGCGATATTATAGCCGAGTGGATTAACGAGAATGTGTACATCCGAAAAAGCCTGCGCCGCATTTTTGGGCGCAAGGCTGCCATTACCACCAAAGTAGTAAAAGCACAAAAAGACGAAGAAAAAGCACAGAAATTCAGCCAGTATTTCGACTGGAGCGAAAATTTGGCAAAGGCTCCCTCCCACCGCCTGCTCGCCATACTCCGCGCCGAAAACGAAGGCTTTATTAAATTCAAAATAGAAATAGATAACGATGAGGCAATTGACCTTATGGAGCAGTCGGTTATCAAAAACAACAGGGACACCGCGACCCACCTTAAAAAAGCCATAGCCGACAGTTACAAACGCCTTTTGGCACCCGCCATAAGCAACGAGGTACTGCAGGAAGCCAAGGCTAAGGCCGATGCGGTTGCCATTCAGGTTTTTGCAGGTAATTTAGGGCAGCTATTATTAGAGCCGCCACTGGGCGAAAAGCGCATACTCGCCATAGACCCCGGCTACCGTACGGGGTGTAAAGTAGTATGCCTGGATGAAAAAGGCGACCTGCTGTATAACGAAACTATTTTTCCGCACCCGCCGCAAAAAGAAGCGGCTATTGCCATGAAAAAAATACGCTCTATGGTTAATGCCTACAAAGTTGACGCAATATCGATAGGCAACGGCACAGCAGGGCGCGAAACCGAGTTTTTCATTAAAAAAATAGCCTGGGATAAACCCGTGCAGGTATTTGTGGTTAATGAAGCGGGCGCATCGGTATATTCGGCATCAAAAATTGCAAGGGACGAATTTCCCAATTATGATGTTACCGTTCGGGGTGCAGTGTCCATTGGGCGGAGGCTCAGCGACCCCCTAGCCGAACTGGTCAAAATAGACCCTAAAGCCATAGGCGTAGGTCAGTACCAGCACGATGTCGACCAAAGCAAACTAAAAGAAGAACTGGATACCGTAGTAATGCGCTGTGTAAATGCTGTGGGCGTAAACATTAACACGGCAAGCAAATCATTATTGGCATATGTGTCGGGCATAGGCGAAAAGCTCGCCGAAAACATTGTTGCCTACCGCAGCGATAACGGTCCGTTTACAGAGCGTAAGCAGCTTAAAAAAGTACCAAGGCTGGGGGAAAAAGCATACCAGCAGGCGGCGGCGTTTATACGTATCCCGAATGCTGTAAATCCGTTAGATAACAGTGCGGTTCACCCGGAGGCCTACCCCATAGTTGAAAAAATGGCGAAAGACCTTAAGTTAAAGACATCAGAACTGATATCCAACAAAGAAGCGATTGCCAAAATAACTATTGCCGATTATACAACAGAAGATATTGGCGAACTGACATTAAAAGACATACTGAAAGAACTTGAAAAACCGGGGCTTGACCCACGAAAATCGGCTAAAGTGTTTGAGTTCGACCCTAACGTGAAAACTATTGCCAACCTAAAAACAGGTATGGTGCTACCGGGTATTGTGAACAACATTACTAATTTTGGCTGCTTTGTAGATATCGGCATTAAGGAAAGCGGATTGGTGCATATCTCGCAGCTTAAAGAAGGCTTTGTAAGCGATGTAAATGAGGTAGTAAAGCTAAACCAGCATGTACAGGTAAAAGTCATCGAAATTGACGAACCCAGAAAGCGTATTCAGTTGAGTATGATTTTGTAATCGGGTTGCGGGTTAAGAGTTGCGGGTTATGGGTTAAGAGTTAGAAGACTTATGACTTTCGGCTTTCAAACTTTGGACTCAAAGAGAGATTCCTCAATTTCGCTGCGCTGCATTCGGAATGGAGCACAGTCTTCCATTTCGACAGTAGGGAGAAATCTCTCTATGACTTTCGGTTTCAAACTTGACTAAATTCGTTAAACTAAAAAAGTGCTTTAAGTATTACTTAAAGCACTTTTCGGGGGATAAAAACCCCTGAGTTTAAGGCTGGTCGTCTTTCGCAGCTTTTTTAAACTCTTTAAGGCCGGAACCCAATCCCTTCATCAATTCAGGAACTTTCTTTCCGCCAAATAACAGCAAAACAGCCATGATAATTACCAGCCATTCGCCTAATCCTAATTTTCCCATAATACAATGTATTATATTAATAATTAAAGCAAAATTAGTAATAAATTGGTTCTGTAATATCAAATTACAATGCAATATTTTATAACAAAAAAAACCTTTCCAGTATTACCGAAAAGGGTTTAGCACTATAATAAAATATTACTATAATTTATTTTCTTCCTGTTGTGACTGTTGTGGTTTTCTTGATGGTGCATGGTTAGGCTCATCATCTTTCGCAGCATTTTTAAACTCCTTTAAACCGGAGCCCAGCCCTTTCATTAATTCCGGAATTTTTCTTCCTCCGAAAAGCAGCAGTAAAACTACTACTATCAATATAACCTGCGGTACTCCAACCATACCTAAAAATATGTGTAATGCATTCATAACTTTAAGAGTATTTATTATACAAATATACGAAGAAATCGTACTGAAGGTTTAATATGGCCTTTTTTTTACCGTTAAAGTTAGTTAAAAGGTTTTCGCGCCAGCATATTAGCACTGTTAGGCAATAAAAAATATCCTTAAAAGTTAACAATCATTATATTTGTGCTATAATATGTTACTATGTCAAAGAAAAAGCTGAAGAGGCAGGTAATAAAAAAAAGACTGTTTAATAAAAACAGGTTGGTTATACTTAATGAGGATAATTTTGAAGAGATTTTTTCTTTAAAACTCAACCTTATGAATGTTTTTGTGGGCTTAACCACTGTAAGCATTGTAATGATAGCCATAACTACCTATATTATTGCTTTTACCCCACTGCGTGAGTACATTCCGGGTTATGCCTCAACACAATTAAAACGTGAAGCTACAAATAATGCTATAAAATCTGATTCGTTACAGCAAATTATTGAAGCTAATGAAGTCTACCTTGCATCAATACAAAAAGTGCTTGCCGGAGATTTGGAAACTACCAGGCTAAGCAGGGACTCGATATACGTACCGGAGCATAAGGATGCAGGCAATGTTGACCTTTCACCTTCTAAAGCCGACCTTAAGCTAAGGGAAGAAGTAGCTATGGAAGATAAGTATAACCTGTTTGAACAGGCTAAGCCACGTGTTAACCTTGTATTGTTTGCCCCGGTAAAAGGACATATTACAGAACAGTACAGCTCTGCCAATAAACATTTTGCGGTAGATGTTGCAGTTCCTAAAGATGCACCTATTAAGTCGGTAGCGGCGGGTACAGTACTTTTAGCCGACTGGACACCTACTAACGGCAATGTTATACTGGTGCGCCATAACGATGGTATCATATCGGTTTACAAACACGCGGCACAATTAACAAAGTCGCAGGGCGATGTGGTAAAATCAGGTGAGGTTATTGCATTGGCAGGCTCTACAGGAACACAGTCTACAGGCATTCACCTTCATTTTGAACTATGGAAAGATGGCTATCCTATTAATCCTACACAATATATTAACTTTGAGTAGGATGGATGTATTTATAGAGAAAATAACAGGTATATTTTTTTTATCAGGAGTAATATTTCTGGTGGCTGGAATCATACTATATTCTTTTCCCCCAAAAAAAATTAACCATCTTTACGGCTACAGGACAAAACGCTCTATGAACTCGCAGGAAGCCTGGGATTTTGCCCAAAAAGATTCTGCAAAACAAATGTTTAAAGCAGGTGCAATAATGATTATTTTAGGGGTTATTACCCTATTAGCTGAAACCAATGAAATTTTTAATCTTATTGCCGGGCTTGCCATTCTAATTGGGTCGGCAGTTTATGTGTTATATTCTACCGAAAAAAAGCTGAAAGATAAATTTGAAAAATATAGATACTGATGTCTTTAAAATCATTTGCTGCTAAACTGTTTGCCCGTAAAGTATATAAGGATACCCAAAAATGGGCAAAAAATCCTGTAGAAACCCAACAGAAAGTATTTGCAGGACTGATAGCTAAAGCGCAGCATACAGCATTTGGCAAAGACCATAGTTTTAGCAATATTTCATCGTATAAAGATTTTGCGGATAATGTCCCTGTACGCGATTATGAGGGGCTGAAAACGTATGTAGATAAAGTGGTGCATGGCGAGGCTGATATTTTATGGCCCGGCAAGCCCCTGTATTTTGCCAAGACATCGGGTACTACATCGGGGGCTAAGTATATTCCGCTTACTAAGGAGAGTATGCCTTACCATATAGAAGCTGCCCGTAATGCTATATTGCTGTACATACATGAAACGGGCAAAGCAAAATTTGTAGATGGCAAAATGATATTTTTACAGGGCAGCCCTGTACTTGAAGAAAAGAACGGGATAAAATTCGGGCGGCTCAGTGGTATTGTAGCGCACTATGTGCCGGCATACCTGCAACGAAACCGTATGCCAAGCTGGGAAACCAATGTTATAGATGACTGGGAAACCAAAGTTGATGCTATTGTAGAAGAAACCTATACAGAAGATATGTCGGTTATATCGGGCATACCTTCATGGGTGCAGATGTATTTTGAACGGTTACAGCAAAAAGGAAATAAAAAAGTAGGCGAAATTTTTAAAAATTTCAGCCTGTTTATATATGGCGGGGTTAACTATGAGCCTTACCGTGCCAAATTTGAAAATCTCATAGGGCGCAGGGTTGACAGCATTGAACTTTTCCCGGCATCTGAAGGTTTTTTTGCCTATCAGGATACCCAAACGGAGAAGGGGATGCTGTTACTGCTTAATTCTGGTATTTTTTATGAGTTTATAAAAGCCGATGAGTTTTTTACAGAAAACCCTATACGTTATACAATAGGTGAGGTACAGGAGGGTATTAATTATGTACTTATAATTTCTACCAATGCCGGGTTGTGGGCATACAATACCGGAGATACGGTTCAGTTTACCTCATTAAGTCCCTACAGGGTTATAGTAACAGGAAGGATAAAACATTTTATTTCGGCATTTGGCGAGCATGTTATTGGCAAAGAGGTTGAAAGCGCGCTTAAGGAAGCTATGGAAGGCACCAACGTACGGGTAAATGAGTTTACCGTTGCCCCGCAAATAAACCCTGATAGCGGGCTGCCGTATCATGAATGGTTTATTGAGTTTGAACAGGAGCCGGATAATATGGATGCCTTTGCCCTTAAAATAGACAGGGCTATGCGAAATCAAAATGTGTATTATGACGATTTGATAGCGGGTAATATACTTCGCACAGTGGTTGTAACTAAAGTAAGTAAAAACGGTTTTCAGGAATATATGAAATCTATTGGTAAGCTGGGCGGACAAAACAAGCTGCCGAGGCTGAGTAACGACAGGAAAATTGCGGATGTTTTGAAATAAAAAGAAACTTAGAAGCAACTTTTTATTGATTTTATCATCTCTATAGCATAAATAACCAACTAAAAAATAAACCCTACATTTGCCAGTAAATTAAACAAGAATGCAAAGCATAAAGAATATATCACGCTCCAGGGCACAGGAATCATCTGCTGCTGTAGAGCGTTTATACATAACAATGCGCCACCTGTTTAACAGGGGGTTTTATAAGCCAATGGGCGTATCGGGCGATACGCTGCGGGAAGCTTTATTATCACTCCGCCCCGAAATTTACGGTTCTATTGCCGAGGAAAAAGCAGAGCTTAACGGACTGCTGTATGTAATAGAACGTTTGCCTGTGGGCATAGAAGAATGCCGTTTTATTAACCTTACTTCTGACGAGGGGTATTCTAAATCGCATTTTCAGGCTATTGTACCACCAAAAAGGCGCAGGAACTGCTACCGTATAGACGAGGAGCAGATGAATGTAGAGATTACCCGAGGACGCTCTGACATTTATGATATACTTACCCACCTTACTTTTATTTTTGTAGAATCGCACAAAATAAAAGACAGGGTACTTATAGACGATACGGGCGAAATGAACCGCGACTGGCAAAAGCTGGAGCAGGTAGTATTACAGGGTAAAAAACTTAACCTTATAGAGCGCGAAAAGGCAATATCGCATGTATCTAATATACTGGGGCGAACTTTTGCCGAGGTTATGGATATTTATGATGCTTTTGGCAACACCACTGCCCCCGAAAGGTTTCTGCATATAATTTACTGGCTGGGTAAGCTGGCTATAGAAGAAGCCACAGGCGGACCTAAGAGGACTATAACGTTTAGCCCTATTTTAAGGGAAAGGCTGGGGCATCATATTCATGGTGAGATATGGGCAGATAATATAAAGGCTGTGCTAAAGCAAAATGGCTTGCTGGAGAGACCCATACACGTTATAAGTGCCAATATGCACAGTGTAATGAATTCTGTTTTTGCTCCCTATGTGCTTAAAGCAAAATATAAGGATAAAGACGATTTTGCTATTTATGAAGACCTTAGCAAAACAGGGAGCGGCGAACTGCGTAGCAAGGTAGAGGAGTTTGCCCTTAAAAACGGCATGATAGCCATGCCCGATACATCGGGTACTAATATTGATGTGCAGATATTTGATACGGCAAAAATAGATTTTTCTAAAACGGCTTTTCCAAAAGCGAAGCCTGAGGGCAAAATGCCTGTTATAGTTGTAATGGATTACGCTTTTGGAGAACAGGCGTATGAAACCATAGATGAATTGCTTAAGCCATTTAAGGAAAGCGGAACGAGGACACTTATAAATGTAGAGTCGGTTTCGATAATGGGTAAAGCCGGGATTCTTGAGGGTAATAAAGGAGATATAATGATACCGTCTGCCCACATAAATGAGGGTACAGGGGATAATTACCCTTTTGAAAATGAATTAAAACCCGAAATGTTTGAAAATCAGGGTGTACCTGTTTATGAGGGAGCCATGGTAACGGTACTGGGTACTTCATTACAAAATAAAGACTTATTAAGGTTCTTTAACCAATCTACATGGGGGGTTATCGGGCTTGAGATGGAAGGGGCTTATTACCAGAAGGCAATACAGTCGGCATCAAAAATACGAAAGAGCATTAATCCTGATGTTAAGGTGCGCTATGCCTATTATGCATCTGATAATCCGCTGGAAACAGGCAGTACGCTTGCATCGGGCGGACTGGGTACTACAGGCGTTAAACCTACTTATTTAATAACAATCAAAATTTTAGAGCAAATATTTAATATAAAATAGTTTATGGCAACTCAACCAAATGCAAACGATTATCAGGAGATAGACCTCTCCAGGGTGTCAAGAAAAGTTAAGGGATATGTTTCCCGGGTTAACGATTCTTTTTTTGATGTTATCCTTTTCTTTAAGAAATATGCTATAGTTATAGTTGTACTTGTAATACTTGGCGGGATATTAGGCTATTTTCAGGATAAAAACTCAGGCAGCTATGAACATAAATTATATGTTATTCCAAACTTTAAAAGTGCAGATTACCTGTACTCTAAAGTAGAGCACATCAATTTAAAGATAGGTGAGTGGGATACTGTTACACTAAAGGATATCGGCATTGTAAACTCTGGTATCGGGCAGATAAAAATTGAGCCCGTTGTAGATATTTACGAGTTTGTAAAAGGTAAAAACAACAGGAACTATGATATGGTTAAACTTCTTTCAGAAAACAATGATCTTGGTAAGGTAATGGAAGAAGATATCACTGCAAAAAACTACAAGCACCATGTAATTACATTTAGCAGTAAAAAACCTGTTACAGCAGAGAATACAGTAAACCCTATACTGGCATATTTAAATAACAGTGATTATTTTAAAGTTATCCAAAGAGAAGAAGTAGAAAACTTAAGGATAAGGATGATAGCCACAGACTCAACCATTAGCCAGATCAACGGTATTTTGAGTGATTTTTCGCAAAGTGCGGCAAAGCAGACCAAAGGTGAAAATCTTATCTATTATAATAACAATACAGAGATTGACCTGGTTATAGAAAAGAAAAAAGACCTGGTTGAAGAACAGGCGCAAAACAGGATAGATGTAATTAATTATGAAAAGATAATTAAAGACAGCGGTGTAATATTAAATAACAGGAAAACCGCCTTTTTAGATGGTAAAATGATTGTTATTACGCCAATACTGTTTATACTGGCATTTGCGGCAAGCCTGTCTTTCAGGTCATATTATAAGAAGCAGTCGGCTAAACGAAAACTGAATGCAGCATAATGAATAAAAAGTTATTAGTAACAGGCGGTGCAGGGTTTATAGGCTCAAACTTTATTGTGCATTTTTTACACAATAACCCTGACTATGCTATTGTTAACCTTGATAAACTTACCTATGCGGGCAACCCTGCCAACCTTACAGAAGTAGCAGACAGCCCAAATTATATTTTTGCAGAAGGCGATATTTGCGACAGACCATTTGTAGAACAGCTTTTTAAAGCACATGAATTCACCGGAGTTATCCATTTTGCGGCAGAGTCGCATGTGGATAATTCAATTTCAGGCCCCGAGGCTTTTATAAAAACCAATGTACTGGGAACCTTTAACCTGCTGGAAGCAGCAAGAAACCACTGGATGCAAAGCCCGGGCGTTTATAAAAAGGAATATGAAAACTGCCGTTTTCACCATATATCTACAGATGAGGTGTACGGAACATTAGGAGAAGAAGGTTTATTTACCGAAGAAACGCCTTATGCCCCAAACAGCCCCTATAGTGCATCCAAGGCATCATCAGACATGGTGGTGCGGAGCTACTTCCATACCTACGGAATGAATGTGGTTACTACCAACTGTTCTAACAATTACGGACCAAAACAGCATAAAGAAAAACTGATACCCACTATTATAAGAAAAGCAGTTTCAGGAGAGGGCATACCTATTTACGGCAACGGGGAGAACGTGCGGGACTGGCTGTATGTACAGGATCACTGCACCGGTATTGAGCTGGCTTATAAAAAAGGCAAGGCGGGAAAGACTTATAACATTGGCGGCAGGAACGAGCGCAACAATCTGTATATAGCTACAAAAATATGCGAACTGCTGGATGTTATGACTCCTAAAGAATCGGGCAGCTATAAACAGCAGATTACCTTTGTGAAGGACAGGCCGGGGCATGACCTGCGCTATGCTATAGATGCCTCTAAAATAGAGGATGAACTTGGGTGGCAAGCCGATGAAAATTTTGAAACAGGAATAGTAAAAACCATTGAGTGGTATTTGCAAAAACTAAAGTAAAAGCATGAAAGGAATAATATTAGCAGGAGGGTCGGGCACGCGGTTGCATCCGTTAACGCTTGCCGTTAGCAAGCAACTGATGCCAATTTATGATAAGCCCATGATATACTACCCGCTGTCAACCTTGTTATGGAGCGGTATAAGGGAAATTCTCATCATATCTACACCCCACGACCTGCCTTTATTCCGCCAACTGCTGGGCGACGGGAGCAAACTGGGCTGCCGTTTTGAATATGCCGAACAGGAAAATCCAAACGGACTTGCCGAAGCGTTTATTATTGGTAAAGATTTTATTGGCAAAGATAAAGTAGCACTTATACTGGGCGATAATATATTTTACGGAACCGGGCTTGCAGAACTTTTACAGTCTAACAACAACCCTGAAGGGGGAATAATATATGCCTACCATGTGCATGACCCTGAACGCTATGGTGTGGTAGATTTTGATGAGGAGGGAAAAGTACTTTCTATTGAAGAGAAGCCTTTAAAACCAAAATCTAACTTTGCGGTACCGGGCATTTATTTTTATGATAACGATGTTGTGGATATTGCCGCAAACATACAGCCCAGCCACAGGGGTGAACTCGAAATAACTGATGTAAACCGTGAATACCTTAAGCGGGGTAAACTGAAAGTAAGCATACTCGACAGGGGTACTGCCTGGCTCGATACGGGTACTTTTAACTCGCTTATGCAGGCGGGGCAGTTTGTACAGGTAATAGAGGAACGGCAGGGGCTTAAAATAGGCGCTATAGAAGAGGCTGCCTATAAAATGGACTATATTACTAAAGAACAATTAATACAGTTAGCAGAACCGTTACTTAAAAGCGGTTATGGCAAACACTTAATAAGCATAACAGCACAATGATAATTACACCTACTAAACTGGAGGGATGTTTTATAATAGAGCCTAAAATAGTACATGATGAAAGAGGCTATTTTATGGAGGGCTATAATGAGAGGGAGTTTAACGCTAAAACAGGTGCTGATGTTCATTTTGTGCAGGATAACCAGTCTTTTTCAACAAAAGGAGTATTGCGTGGGCTGCATTACCAAACAGGTGAGCATGCACAGGCAAAGCTGGTAAGGGTACTGCAGGGCGAAGTGCTGGATGTTGCTGTAGATATACGCCCCGGCTCTGAAACCTTTGGACAGTATGAAGCAGTTGTGCTATCGGGCGAAAACCAGAAACAGTTTTTTGTACCCCGTGGTTTTGCACATGGTTTTTTGGTGTTGAGCGAAACGGCTACTTTTTTCTATAAATGCGATAATTATTATAATAAAGAATCTGAAGGAGGTATTATGTATAATGATGCTACCCTGGGGATAGAGTGGGGGCAGGAGCAGGCAGGCTATATTATATCAGACAAAGATAAAATACTCCCCACATTACAAAACAGTAAAAAGGCATGGTAGTACTGGTAACAGGCGCATCGGGGCAGTTGGGGCAGGCGCTGCAGGCACTTGCGCCAAAGTATGGTGCTTTACAGTTTTATTTTGCCAGTTCTACTGAAGCAGATATTACTAATTCTGAAAGCCTTGCTGTAGTTTTTAGTAAGGTAAAGCCTGACTACTGCATTAACGCTGCTGCCTATACCGCGGTTGATAAAGCAGAAAGCGAGCCTGAAAAAGCGGCAGATGTAAATACCACAGGCGCAAAAAATATTGCCGAAGCCTGTAAAGCGGCGGGAGCAACACTAATACACATATCTACAGATTTTGTATTTGACGGAAGTAAAAGAACGCCATATACCGAGGATGACATCACTGCCCCGCAGGGTGTTTACGGACAGACAAAAAGGGATGGGGAATTGCTGATTGAGCAAACGCTTAAAAAACATTATATCATTCGTACCTCATGGCTGTACTCTCAATATGGTCATAATTTTATGAAGACTATGCTGAGGCTTGGCAGGGAAAGGGATTTTTTAACCGTTGTTAACGACCAAATAGGTACGCCCACAAATGCTAATGACCTTGCTGAGGCTATTGTTACAATAATTCTGAATGATAAAAAGGCATATGGTATATACCATTACAGTAATGAGGGGGTGGCAACCTGGTATGATTTCGCAAAGAAAATATTCGAAGTTAACAATATAGCTATAGATATACAGCCTATACCTACTTCGGCTTATCCAACTCCGGCAAGAAGACCTGAGTACAGTGTGCTTGATAAGAGTAAGATTAAAGAGGTTTTTGGAATAGAGATAAAGAGCTGGGAAGAGGCGTTAAACAGTAAAAGTACATAATGGTAATTGATATTTCTATAGTAGTTCCGCTGTATAATGAAGAGCAGGTTTTTAAACAGCTTACCAACAGATTAATAAAGGTTATTGATACTGTGGGATTTGCTTGTGAAATAATTTTAGTTAATGATGGAAGTACAGATAATACAGCCGGACTGATAGAAGAAATATGCCTTAAAGATACACGCTTTACCGGGATACTGCTTTCACGAAACCATGGGCATCAGCTTGCAGTAACTTCCGGGCTTGCACACGTGCGGGGAAAGCGCGGAGCTATGATTATTGACGGTGACCTTCAGGATCCGCCGGAATTAGTTTCTGAGTTTTATAAACTGCTGCTTGACGGCTATGATGTTATATATGCCATAAGGAAAAACAGGAAAGAATCACGGTTAAAAAAAATGGCTTACTGGCTGTATTACAGGATACAGAAAAAAATTTCAAATTTTAATATACCTATAGACAGTGGTGATTTTTCAATGCTGAGCAGGAGGGTGGTAGATAAAATGAATGAAATGCCAGAGCAGAGCCGCTATTTGCGTGGCATGCGCTCGTGGATTGGGTTTAAGCAGACAGGCTACGAGTATTCGAGGGACGAAAGGCAGGCAGGTGTTACAAAGTATAGCTGGAAAAAGTTATTTGAACTGGCTTTTAACGGTATCTTTAACTTTAGTGATTTTCCGGTTCGGATTATAACGAGGCTGGGTTTAATAACAATAGTGCTTTCACTTATTTATTTATCTTATATAATAATCAGGAAAATATTTTTTAATGATGTACCGCAGGGCTTTACCGCTACTTTACTTGCCATAATACTTTTTAGCGGTGTACAGATGCTTTCGTTAGGGCTTATTGGTGAATATGTATTACGAATTTATAACCAGGTAAGAAACAGACCGCTATACATTGTAGATAAAATAATACAGGAAGGCAGGGAAAAGAAAGAGTAGTATGCAGCATGAATATTATAAAGAATATTATGAACTGGAGCGGTCACACTGGTGGTTTACAGCCCGTGAAAAGATTATATGCAACTATGTAAGCAAGCTGATTGCAGACAGAAACCCTGAAAACAATTTAAGAATATTAAACATAGGCTGTGGGCCCGGCAGAAGTTCGGAATACTTATCTAAGTTTGGAAAAGTTATTTCTGTAGAATATGATAAATTTTGCTGTGATTTTGTTTCTGAGAAAACAGGGCTTGAAATTATAAACGGTTCTATTACAGAACTTCCGTTTCCTGATAGTTCTTTTGATTTGGTATGTGCATTTGATGTTATAGAACATGTGGAAGATGACCTGCTCGCTGTTAGCGAAATGAAGCGGGTTGCAGTACAAAATGGTATATTGCTGGTAACAGTGCCTGCTTTTATGAGTTTATGGAGCCACCACGATGAGGTTAACCACCATTTTAGGAGATACAGGCACAATGAGCTTAAAAGACTGTTTGAAACAGTGCGGGGGGGCAGTATAATTAACTGTACATACTTTAATTTTTTCCTGTTTCCTCCTATTTATTTTTTTAGGAAACTCAGTAATTTACTGAAGTCAGGAAAAAAAAGAAAAGGTTCAGGCAGTGATTTTGAGTCGTTTAATCCCGGTTTTGTAAATAATGTACTTTATTCAGTCATGAAGTCTGAAAGCATATTAGTAAATAAAGGTATCAGGCTGCCGTTTGGAGTATCGATATTGTTAAGCTGGAAAAAAAGTTAGGATGAAATATATAGCAACAATAAAACGGAACAGGATATTAATCTTACTGCTTGTGCTTGCCTCTGCCCTCAGGCTTTATAAGGCAGACTTTCAGAGCATTTGGGTTGACGAGGTGCTTACAATGAATGCAGCTAACCCAAACCTTACTTTAAAACAGTTTTATGACGGTATTTTATTTTGGGAATATATCCCTCATCTGTATTTTTTACTGAACCGTATTGCTTTTGAAATTTTTGGATTTTCTACATTAGTGGCAAGAATACTATCTGCAATTATAGGCGTTTTGGGGGTTTATGCTATTTATTTACTGGGCAGGGCAGTATATAGCAAAAAAGCAGGGCTTACAGCCGCTTTTTTACTTTCAGTAAATATATTTCATATCTATTACTCTCAGGATATGAGACCATACGGAATGCTGTTTTTATTTACAGTTTTATCCTTTTACAGGCTGGTATTATTCCTTAAAAATCCATCTGTAAAAAATGCCATATATTACGGAATATTTACCGGGCTGATACTGCATGCACACTTTTTTGGGCTTATTACCATATTTTCCCAATGTGTATTATTACTGTATTTTCTCATTATTTCCGGCAAAGAAAATAAAGGCAAATTTTTTAAACTCTCTGTTTTAGGTGGTATTACTGCATTAGTTGTGTTTATACCGGTTATCAAACCTTTTATAAGGGTATCAGGCATAAATTCCTTTTGGCTTGAGCCTCCAAAAGCAGATGCATTTACCCAAATGTTCCGTGAATTCTTCGGAAATTCGGAAATGGTGCTGTTCATAATAAATTTTATTGTAATTTATTATGCTGTAAACCTGTTTAAAGAAAAAGTCAGGAATTATAATTATGAAGGGATTTTAGGGAACAGATTAGTATCCGGTTTTATAATTTTCTTTGTGTGGCTGTCTGTATCATTATTAATTCCACTGTTAAAATCCTATCTGGATATCCCTATGCTGTTAATCAGGTATTTTAGTAATATACTGCCTGTACTTATATTGGTAATTGCCATTGGTATATGTTTAATTAAAAACAAAATTGTAAAGGGCATTGTCATTCTCAGCTTACTATGCTTTTCATTGGTTGATATAATTGTAGTACATGATTATTATAACAGGGTTACAAAAACACAGTTAAGGGAAATAACTAACGATATTAAAGCTAAAAACACAGAAAAGGCTGATGTTGTTACTTATTGGTCGTGGATTTTTAAACATTTTTTTGAAAGTGATCCGTTAACTCAAATAAAGGAGTATACGCTTGACGGTTATGTGGATGAAATGAAAAGCGGAAATATCAGTAACAGGTCTTTTTGGTATGTTGACGCCAACTGGCGGCCCTATAGTGTAAACGATATAACTAAAGCCTACTTAGAGCAGAATTTTGTACTGAAGGAGAAGTTAATATATTATGATACGTGGGCACATTATTATGAAGCCATACATAGCGATATAACTACTATAGCAAAAATTGATATAGTTAAATATACAGAGGCTGCTGATAATGAAATTAGATATAGGCTTGAAAATTTTGGTTATTCTGATATGTTCATTAAAGCATCAGGATGGGCATTTATAGAAGGGAGCACTACAGAAGGAGCAATTATAAACGTAGTTTTAATAAACGAGAATAAAGAATGTTTTGTAATACCTACGGATACTGCCCGGCGCGATGATGTATCTGAATATTTTAATAAACAGCTTCCTTTTTCGGGTTTTTATGCTAATGGCAGCTTAAAAGGGCTAAAAAAAGGAACCTATAAGGTAGGGATACTAATTAAGGATAATAATAAGGAGGGATTTGTAATCACCGATAAATTTATTGAAAGATGAAAATTGTAAATCTGCTGTCAGCCATCTTTTTTATCACGATAAGCTGTAAAGAGGATAAAGGCCATGAAACAGCCACCGCAGAGGATATACAGGTTTTTACTGTAGCGATTGATGTTGAGGTAAACGAACCTGACTCTTTTAGCCTCTATTACACTGAAGATGGTAGCATTAACTTTGGAGATATACCTGCAATTTGGGCTTCTGTAGAAGGAAGTACAGATGTGCAGAGAGTTGTTTTCAGCCTGCCGAAAGGAGCGAAGCCTACACAGTTAAGGCTGGATTTAGGCATGAATAAAAAGCAGGAAGATATAGTTTTAAGGCAGGTTACAATGACTTATGGAGATAAAAAATTTGCAGTAGCAGGTCCTGAAGTTTTTACCTATTTCAGGCCGGATAATAGCAAATGCAAAGTAAATACAAGGACAAGCAGGATTACTGCAAAATACAGGGACGGGATAAGGCAGACACCGTCTTTATATCCGCATGAAGATGCTTTAGGCATAAAAATGAAGAGTCTGATTAATAATTAAAGATAAAGAAACACCTTACAATGAGAAGACTAAAAATTTTGTTTTTCTGGCTGTTTGTAAACAGGAATAATGTAGGCTTTGGAGAGCTTTTACAGTTCCTGACGAAACCTACAATAGGACAGATTGCAAAAAAGCATATTAAATCAACAGAAGAAAATGAAGATTTTAAAATAGCTTTTAATGATATACCCGGCAGTTTGTACTGGCCTAAAGGGTTTTCATTGTACAGGCTGTATCAGGTGGTGGCAGAAACATTTGATAAAAATGACTGGCATTATTACCAAAAAGAAAAAACAGAGATTGAGCAGGGGGAAATTCTTTTAGATATTGGTACTGCCGAAGGTTTATTCCCGTTAACGGTTATAGATAAATGCAGCCATATTTATATGATTGAACCCAGTAGGGTGTTTAACCGCTGCCTGCAAAAAACATTTGAGAACAAGAAAGATAAAATAACATTATTTAATGTTGCGGTGGGAAATACAGATGGAGAAATTCCGTTTGATGAAAACTCTCTTGACGGTAAAGTAACATCTGAAACTGCTGACGCGGCCTATACTATAAACATCAATAAAATAGATACGCTGTTAAAGGATAAAAAAATAACATACCTTAAGGCAGATATTGAAGGTTTTGAAATGGAAATGCTTAAAGGCGCAGAGGAGGTAATAAAGGCTAACAAGCCAAAAATTGCCATAACCACCTACCACACAGAAAATAATCCTGACGAAATAATATCGGTTATTAAAAGTTATGTGCCGGAGTACAAGCACTATGTAAAAGGAATTTATGAGCAGACACCAAAACCCGTTTTAATACACTTTTGGATTTAAACAGGATAGATGGATTTAAAGAAACTATCATTAATACTGAGGGATAAAAAAAAGCAGAGTTTTTTTATTTACGGATTGGGGCATGCTTTCAATCTGTTAAGCCCCCTTGTTGTTATTCCTTACATAGTTTCTTTATTTGGTGAAGAAGGCTTTGCCAAGGTTACTTTGGGCTTTACAATGGCATTGTTTTTAATGCTTGTGGTAGATTATGCCTTTGATGTTAAAGGGACAAAAACCGCTGCCGAAAATAACGGGGACAGGAAAAAGCTGGAAGAACTGCTCAGCTTTACCATTTTTACCAAAATGATATTGTTTGCCATTGTAGCAGCTATTATGGTACCGCTGTTTTACACGATACCTTTTTTTGAGCAGGAAAGAATGGTATTCCTTTTAAGCCTTGCTATGGTGTTGGGGCAGGTATTTAACCCAATTTGGTTTTTGCAGGGCATAGAGCAGTTTACTACTGCCAGCTTGCTTAACATAGGGTCTAAAACACTTTATCTGGTACTTGTATATACCCTTGTAAAGGGCGGAGATGATTATATTTATGTAAACTTTTTTTTAGGTGTTTCTGCCTTGATATTTAATATAGCCACGCTTTTTTATATAAAATACAGATACGGTTTCAGGGTTATAATTCCTGACCTCAAGGAAATACAATCGGTTTTAAAAGCCGATTTCAGTTTTTGTGCCTCGCAGTTATTTCTTTCTGTAAGGCAATTATCGCCGGTATGGCTCATTTCCTATTTTTCCGGGTACTATGTAGCGGGCCAGTACAGGATTATAGAACAGGTAATTACACTTTTCAGGACTGCAATACAGGTTTTTCTGCGATATTTTTATCCATCAGTATGCTATAAAATAAAAGAAAGCATTACAGGCGGGTTTGCCTTTTGGAAAAAATATTCGGCGTTTAGTTTTGTAATGGTGGCGCTTGCACTAAGTGTTATATTTATATTTTCTGATGAGGTACTGATATTTTTTAATGTTTCTAATGAAACCCTTGTAACTTTAAGCACAACTTTTAAAATAGCGCTGTTAATACCACTTTTAATGTCGTTATCCTTACCTCTGGAGCAGCTTATGTTTATTGCAGATAAGCATAATGCCTATATAAGAATCACTATTGCTGTAACCACTGTTAACGTACTGGCAATTATTACATTGTTATTGTTTGGTTACGGGATACCCGGTGTAATACTCACCCTGCTGGCAGCAGAATTGCTTTTTATTGCACTGTATTTTAAAAATTCATACTTACATTTAAGCCATAAAACCCCGTAATGAGAATAAGGTTTCCAAAAGATATTATATACCAGGTATTGTTTGTGCTGTGCATAGCAACGCCCTATTTTTATAACTATGAGCTTACCTTTGCAGTATGGTGTTTTACAGCATTATTTACCGTTACAAAAGTATATTCTTTTGAAATTGCCAGGCAGCTGGCGTGTTTTGCGGCAATCCTTTTTATTGCCTGTATTGTAACTTTTTATTATGACTATAAACTCTATTATATAGCAAGGGATTTTGCCTACATGGTTAAGCCTGCTGTAGGGTTGTTAATTGGCTATCAGCTTATAAGAAAGTTAAGAACAAATATTTTCAGGCTTATAGTTATAACCGGGTTTTTACTTGCCTTACTGCATTTCTTTTTCTTATTTCAGGCTGTAATTGTTTATCATGCCGATACTGTAGCAAAAGTGCGCCATTATGCCGGGTATTTCAGCGATTTTGAAATATATTCTTTAATTCTGCTGGTATTTTACAAGAGGTTTAATATGGGCTTTACACAAAGGCAGGTATTACTCCTTTCTGCGGTTATAGCGCTTTCATCTTTTTTATATATGGCAAGAACCAACTATATACAGTTTTTAATAATGTTTATAGCTCTAAAAGGATACTTTACCGTAAATAAAAAATCTGTAATTGCTGTATCGTCATTGCTGTTGGTTTCACTAATTGCCTACGGAGCTATTTTGTATATAAACCCAAGGCGAAACGGTGACGGGCTGGAGGCATTAATGTATAAAATAAAAATTGCCCCTACAGAGCCTTTCAGGACCAGGATAAGCAAAGACAACCATAAACAGTTTCATGATAATTACAGGTCTTATGAAAATATAACAACTATAAGGCAGGTAAAAGCAGAGGGAACAGAAGCTGTTATAATAGGCAAAGGATTAGGCTCTACAGTAGATTTAAAGACAGTTATATGGCTTGGCGATCAGCAAATGCGCTTTATATCTATACTGCACAACGGGTTTATGACGGTTTTCCTGAAATCCGGGCTAATAGGCGTGGCTATTTTTATACTGTCACTCTTTTTACTTTTTAAAAGAGTACGTTCAGATAATTACAAGGTCAGGCAGGTTAACTATATTATGGTGGGCACCGCAATTTTTATGTTTATATCTGCATGGGTTTTTATGGGCTTTTACTTTACTGCCGATACCAAAGCCATACTTGTAGGCCTTTTTATATGCTACAGGGAAAAGCTGCTTAAGGAAGCTGGGGAGGATACCGAATTAACCCTGTAAAAAATCAGTAATTATATTTTTGATGTTAGTTGAAGCGTTACCGTCTCCATAAGGGTTTGATGCTTCTGCTATTTTTAAATAGTAGGCCTCATCATTTAAAAGCTTTTGCGTTTCCAGTACAATTTTTTCCCTGTCAGAGCCTACCAATAGTGCAGTGCCGGCATCAACACCTTCAGTCCTTTCCGTCACTTCACGCAGTACAAGTACTGGTTTGCCTAAACTGGGTGCTTCTTCCTGTATTCCTCCGGAATCGGTTAAAATAATAGAACTTTTGTCCATCATCCATATCAGCTCTTTGTAATCTAAAGGATAAATAAGATGTATGTTTTTTCTTTGTAATTTAGTATAGGCAACATCTTTAATGTTTGGGTTAAGATGCACAGGGTAAACAATCTCAATATCAGGGTTTGCATCTGCAATTTCCAGTAGTGCTTCACAAATCTGTAAAAAAGGAGCACCAAAATTTTCGCGCCTGTGGCAGGTTACCAAAACAATTTTTTTACCAAAATCTATTTCAGTAAAATTATTCCTAATTGTTTCATCATCACCATTTTTTATCTTCTCAAGTCCGGCAAAAAGGGCATCTATAACTGTATTTCCTGTTACATATACCTTATCGGTAATATTTTCGCTCAGCAGGTTTTGCCTGGCGTTGTCTGTAGGGCAAAAATGGAATGATGCCAGCTTAGAGGTTAGCACCCTGTTCATTTCTTCAGGAAAGGGGGAGTTCATATCATGGCTTCTAAGCCCTGCTTCAATATGGGCAATTGTAATTTTTTGATAGAAAGCGGCTAATGCTGCAGCCAAAACAGTAGTAGTATCTCCCTGTACAAAAACAATGTCAAATTTTTCCTTTAGTAAAATCTCGTCCGTAATTCTGGCAATAAGGTTAGATGTGAGGCTGTGCAATGTTTGGTTGTGTACCATTACATCAAGGTCATAATCTGCATTAATATCAAAAAAAGCCAAAACCTGGTCGAGCATCTCCCTGTGTTGCGCCGTTATCGCCACCCTTGTTTCAAACGCTTCTGATTCAGAAAAAGTTTTGATTAAAGGAGCCATTTTTATAGCTTCCGGGCGCGTACCAAAGAGAAATAATATTTTTTTCATCATCTTAATTTACAGGCTGTATAATTAAATTTCCCGTAAAACTACTAATTAAAACTATATTTGCAAGAGTAAAAAGATGATTGATGAAAGTATTGTTTCAATCGAGGGTAAACCTGTATAAAGCACCGGGCGGCGACCTTGTACAAATAGAAAAAACAAAGAAATATTTAGAGAAAAGGGGTGTTGAAGTTGATATTTCGCTTGAACTTGAACCTAACCTAGAAAAATATGACCTTGTACACCTTTTTAACCTTATGGAGCCACAGGATATTTATATCCAGATGCTTAATGCTAAAAGGCAGGGTAAAAAGGTTGTTCTTTCAACCATTTACGGTTTGTACACAGAGTTTGAAAGAAAAGCAAGGGGAGGGCTTTTTCAAAAAGTTGCCAACATACTTTCACCCTACCAGATAGGATACATAAAAACACTAATAAAATATTCGGCAGAAAAGAGGATGCATAAAGGTGTTTATAAAATGATGTATAAAGGCTATTATGGGCTAATGAGGGAAATTGTAGATAATACAAGTGTATTTTTGCCAAACTCAGACTCTGAGATGGAGCGGGTAGCAAAAGAGTTTAACCTTATAAATTATAACTACGTAAGTGTACCCAATGCTATAGACAAAGATATTTTTTGTAATGATGCTGATGAAGCTACAGGGAATGACTTTGATGAATTTGAAGGGTGTATATTATGTGCAGCAAGGATTGAAGGGAGAAAATCGACTTTAAACCTGGTGAGGGCAGTTAAAAACTCGCCTTATAAACTTGTTTTGGTGGGTAAAGAATCAGCTAACCAAAAGCAATATGTAGAGCAGGTGCATAAAGAAGCCGGAGATAATGTATATTTTTTGGGCATGATGCCTCATGAAAAACTACGTGAACTTTACAAAAAAGCTAAAGTTCATGCACTTGTAAGCTGGATGGAAACACCGGGCTTATCATCATTGGAAGCTGCTGTAATGGGCTGTAATATAGTAGTTACAAAAAAAGGTGATACACAAAGCTATTTTGGCAACCATGCTTTTTATTGCGAGCCTGATGATGTAGCATCTATCCGGCGTGCTATAGACGCAGCTTATAATGCTGAAACCAACACAGCTTTAAAAGACATTATATTACAAAAATATACATGGGATATGACGGCTGAAGAAACTATAAAGGGGTATAAAAAAGCCATAGGTTAATTAACCATTGTTTTACAGCCAGTTTAAAAATCATTACTTTTGCCACTTTTACTGAAAAGAATGAAAGTAGCTATATTAGGAACAAGGGGGATACCCAATTATTACGGGGGGTTTGAGCAGTTTGCTGAATATTTTTCGGTATATCTTGTAGAAAAGGGGCATGAGGTTTATGTATATAACTCTCATAACCACCCTTATCAGGAAAAAACTTTTAACGGTGTAAATATCATCCATAAGCATGACCCTGAATACAAAGTAGGGACATTTGGGCAGTTTATTTATGATTATAACTGCATAATGGACATACGTAAAAGGGATTTTGATATTATTCTTCAGTTGGGCTATACAAGCAGTTCTGTATGGTTTTTCCTTTTACCTAAAAAACCTTTAGTTATTACTAATATGGACGGGCTGGAGTGGAAACGCTCTAAATACAAAAGACCTGTGCGTCAGTTTTTAAAATTTGCCGAAAGGCTGGCAGCTATAAGCAGCGATTACCTGGTGGCTGATTCTTTGGGCATACAAAAATCCCTGAAAAACAGATATAATAAAGAGTCTGAATATATAGCTTACGGGGCACACCCTTTTACAAACCCTGACGAAAATGTATTGCAGGAGTATGATGTGAGAAAGGGAGAATATAATATGGTAATGGCGCGCTTTGAACCCGAAAATAATATCGACATGGTGCTAGAGGGGGTTGTAAAAGCAAATGATGCCAACACCATACTGGTTGTGGGCAACCATACTAAAAAATATGGAGAGTATTTAAAGTCAAAATACAAAGAACATAAAAACATCCGTTTTATAGGGGGGCTGTATAACATTAACCACCTTGATAACCTGCGCTACTATTCTAAATTATATTTTCATGGGCACTCTGTAGGCGGTACTAATCCGTCACTGTTGGAGGCTATGGCATCAAAGGCACTTATTGCTGCGCATAACAACGACTTTAATAAAGGGGTTCTTAAAGAAAATGCATTTTACTTTTCTAACCCTCAAGAAGTTGCAGAATTGCTTTTGCAAACAAAAAAAAGTGATAATTTGCATAAAATTGAGAATAACTATAAGGCAATAATAAATGATTTTAACTGGGAAAAGATAAATGGGGACTATTTACAACTTTTCGAAAAATGCCTTGCAGAAAATCAAGCAACATCCGCATAGTGTACAGGTTGCACTGCTTACATTAGTAGCGGCAACCATACCTTTAAGCCATAATATTAACAGCATTGCCGTAATACTTTTTGTTATATACAGCCTGTTAAGTGCTAAAAAAAACAACATTTCACTTACACCCGCGCTGGTTATACCTGTGGCCTTTTACCTGTTGATGGTATTGTCACTTAGCTGGACTATTGATTTTAAGAGTACGCTAAAAGCCCTTTCTAAAGAAGCGCCTTTACTTTTTATACCTGTTGCCTTTTATTTTAATAAAAAACTCTCAAGGGTGCAGGTTTCACAGGTGCTGCATTACTATAGTATATTTATGTGCCTGTTTGCAGTTTATTGTATCGGGCGGGCTGTAATCAATTACATCAGTACTAATGATGTCAGTGTTTTCTTTTACCATCAGCTTGCGACGGTTAAGGTAAATGCTATTTATCTTTCTGCACTTATGGCACTGGCATTTTTCCACTTGCTTGCAAAAAAAACCAAGGTATGGTGGGAGTATCTGGCAGTGTTGTTTTTAGGAGCTTTTATAGTCTTGCTCTCTTCTAAAAATGTAATTATAACGGTTGTTGTTTTAACGGGACTTTATTTTCTACTGTCAAAATCGGTAGCAAGACGCATAAAGATAGCCTCTATAGCTGCCTTTATAATAGTAGTGTTTACTTTTGGCTATTACGGTAAAATTAAAGACCGTTTTGTAAAAGAATATATGCCCAACACAGAGGTTGCTGATTATAAAGACTCTAAAACTGCCGCCGAGGCAGATGATGTGTACAGCGTGAGTGTTAAGCAGGCTTACACACTGGAAAAATTTGGTCCTAACGCTTATTTTAACGGTACGGCTTTCAGGGTGTACCAGGCAAGGATATTTAGCGAAATGTTACTGGAAGAGCCTATATTTTTTACAGGTTATGGGCTTAATGCATCTGAACAGAAAATTATGCAGAAGGGAACAGAGTATGATGTTTATAAAGGCAGTGACACTGTAGAGGGGTATAATATACAAAACTTTCATAACCAGTATGTACAGGCGTTTGCCGATTTAGGTTTTTTTGGGTTTTTACTTGTTGTAATTCTGCTCATTGTAAACCTTGTAAACGGGCTAAAAAGCAAAGATTTTGTAAATATTGCTTTTGCAGTTGTTATGATAACATTATTTTTGACAGAATCATTTTTATGGCGGCAGCGGGGGGTTGTATTTTTTACCCTTTTTTACTGCCTGTTCAGTACATGTATTCGCAAAAAAGCTATTGAAAAAGAGATATGAAAAAAATTTTAATAACAGGCGCGGCGGGTTTTTTAGGCTCGCACTTATGCGACAGGTTTATTAAGGAAGGGTATTTTGTTATCGGTATGGATAACCTTATTACCGGCGACCTTAAAAACATTGAACATCTTTTTAAACTTGAAAACTTTGAGTTTTACCACCATGATGTTACAAAGTTTGTAAACATTCCGGGTAAGCTGGATTATATACTGCACTTTGCATCGCCGGCAAGCCCTATAGATTATTTAAAGATACCTATACAAACGCTAAAAGTGGGTTCACTGGGTACGCATAATTTATTAGGCCTGGCAAGGGTTAAAAAAGCAAGGATTCTTATAGCCTCAACATCCGAAGTGTATGGCGACCCGTTGGTACACCCGCAAACCGAAGATTATTACGGTAATGTAAATACCATAGGGCCACGTGGGGTATATGATGAAGCAAAACGCTTTCAGGAAAGCATAACTATGGCATACCATACCTTTCATGGTGTAGAAACCAGAATTGTAAGGATATTTAACACCTACGGCCCCAAGATGAGGCTTAATGATGGCAGGGTGATACCCGCTTTCATAGGGCAGGCAATAAGGGGGGAAGACCTTACCGTTTTTGGCGATGGTATGCAAACCAGGTCTTTCTGCTATGTTGACGATCAGGTAGAAGGTATATACAGGCTGCTGCATTCTGATTATGCATATCCTGTAAACATTGGCAACCCTGATGAAATTACTATTAAAGATTTTGCTGAAGAAATTATAAAGCTAACGGGCACTACCCAAAAAATTATATACAGGGAACTTCCTGTTAACGACCCCCTGCAAAGGCAGCCCGACATTACCAAAGCAAGGGAACTTTTGGGCTGGGAGCCTAAAACAGACCGCGCAGAAGGAATGAAGATAACTTACAACTATTTCAGGTCGCTGTCTCAGGAGGAACTTTTAAAAGAAGAGCACAAGGACTTTACCGGATTTATACATTAATATGAGTTTGCCCTCAAGAGGAAGATATTCCAAGTACATACGCCCTATAAGTATATTGTTTGATATACTGGTTATAACCGTTCTTTTCAGGTATTTTTATGATGCCCTGGGTATTAATTACCTTGTTTTCGGCATATACCAGGTAGTATGCTGGTGCATACTTACTTATTACACCAGGTTTTACAGGATATACCGGTTTACAACGCCCATAAACATACTCTCTAAACTAATTAAGCAGGGGGTATTGTTCCTTTTGGTGGTAACATCCTATTTTCCCTTCTCTAAACAGGGATATTTTAGTGGAGAGCTTACAGCAAGGTATTTAGTAACCGCTTTTGTAGTTGTGGGGATATTTAAGTTCATGCTTTTTTATTATTTAAAGCGATACAGGATAACTACCGGGAGCAATTACAGGAATACGGTTATTATAGGTCATACCAACGATGCAGTTAAGCTAAAAGACCTTTTTAACAACCGCCCCGATTATGGCTACCGCTTTAAAGGCTTTTTTTCTGACAAGGAAACAGGAGATGAAATAATGGGCAGGATAAGCGATATAGAGTCTTTTATAATAGATAACAAAATAGACGATATATACTGCTCCTTAAATGAAATTTCTAACAACAGGCTGAAAGAACTTGTGTCTTTTGCTGACAGTAATAATGTAGTTATAAAGTTTATACCCGATACTAAAGAGATTTTTACTAAAAACCTGCGTATAGACTATTATGAGTTTTTCCCGGTACTGTCATTAAAGTCAACTCCGCTGCATGAGCCTATTGAAAAGCTGACTAAGCGACTTTTTGATATTGTGTTCTCACTTTTAGTTATTGTATTTGTACTGTCGTGGCTTACACCGCTTTTGGCACTGCTTATAAAAATGGAATCTAAAGGGCCTGTATTTTTTAAGCAGGGACGTCCGGGTTTAAACCAGGCGCAGTTTTTCTGTTATAAGTTCCGCTCTATGCAGATAAATGAAACGACTGAAGAATCGGTAATAAAAAATGACCCAAGGGTAACTCGAATAGGCAGGTTTTTACGCAAAACAAGTATAGATGAGATGCCGCAGTTTATCAATGTGCTTTTCGGCGATATGTCGGTAGTGGGGCCCAGGCCGCACTTATGGTCGCAAAATAAAATGTATGGCGTAAAGATTAAAAAATATATAGTACGTCATTATGTAAAGCCGGGTATAACAGGGCTTGCGCAGGTAAAAGGATATAGGGGGGAGATTAGCACAGATGAAGATATGATAAACCGTATAAAATATGATGTTTTTTATATAGAAAACTGGTCGCTGTTACTGGATTTAAAGATAATTTTGCAAACAGTAATAAATGTCATATCCGGCGAAGAGAAAGCCTATTAAATTTAAACGGAAAACTACACAACACACAATATTATGAATATTTTACTTTTAGGATCGGGAGGAAGAGAGCACGCACTGGCATGGAAAATGGTACAGAGTGAAGACTGTACGTCACTTTTTGTTGCACCCGGCAATGCAGGTACAGAGGGTATAGCAACTAACGTAGCCATAAACCCTAATGACTTTGACGCTGTTAAAAAGGTAGTGCTGGATAAAGAAATTGAAATGGTTGTTGTAGGCCCCGAAGATCCGCTGGTAAATGGCATCTATGATTTTTTTAAGAAAGACGAGGAGCTTAAAAACATACCTGTAATAGGACCCTCAGAAGAAGGGGCAAAGCTGGAAGGAAGCAAGGAGTATGCAAAAAAATTTTTAGTTAAAAACAGTATTCCTACCGCAGCCTATAACAGTTTTACCAAAGACAGTTTAAAACAGGGCTTTAAATTTCTTGAAAGCCTAAAACCGCCTTACGTGCTTAAAGCTGACGGGCTTGCCGCCGGTAAAGGTGTACTTATATTAAATGACTTGCAGGAAGCACAGCAGGAGCTGGAAAACATGCTTGTAGATGAAAAATTTGGGCAGGCAAGTACTAAGGTTGTTATCGAACAGTTTTTAGATGGTATAGAACTAAGCTGTTTTGTTATTACAGACGGTATAAGCTACAAATTGCTCCCTACCGCCAAAGACTATAAAAGGATAGGCGAGGGAGATACAGGGCTTAATACAGGCGGTATGGGTGCGGTATCTCCGGTGCCTTTTGCCAATGAGGAGTTTATGGAGAAGGTAGAAAACCAGATTGTAAAGCCAACAGTTGACGGACTTAAGGCTGATGGGATAGAATATAAGGGCTTTATATTTATAGGACTTATAAAAGTAGGAGATGATCCGTTTGTAATAGAATATAACGTGAGGATGGGCGATCCTGAAACTGAAGTAGTAATACCAAGGCTTAAATCAGATATTGTAAAGCTGTTTAACGCTGTAGCAATGCAGGAGCTGGAAGGTTTTGAAATGGAAACCGATGAAAGGGCAGCAGCCACTATAATGGCGGTTTCTGGTGGTTATCCTGAAGATTACGAAAAAGGGAAGGCTATATCAGGGTTAAATGATATTACAGGATCTGTAGTGTTTCATGCAGGCACAAAGATGCAGAACGGAGAAACTGTAACTAATGGCGGGCGTGTTATAGCTGTTACGTCTTATGGTGATGATTATAAAGAAGCCATAAAAAAATCTTACCAAAACATAGAAAAGCTACATTTTGACAAGATATATTTTAGAAAGGATATCGGCTTTGACTTATGATAAGAAAGAGTGAGCCGTAGTATCCTGGTCGTCTTCGTTATTATCTTTAAAAATCTGTAACTGTTTTATCCAGTACCATGTGGCAGCGCAGCATATAAGGATAAATATCCAGGTAATGATGTTAGCTATCCACCAGTTTTCAAGCTCAAGCGCGCGAAAAAGATCCATTGGTATAAAAAGGATATCTGTAAACAGCGATCCTAATGCCTCAAAAAATGCTCTCATTTTTAAACAAGTATTATATTTACATCCACAAAAGTATAAAATATTCACATGTTAGCAAGTGTTTTTAATAAATCCAGGCCTGTAAATTATGCACTATTGGGCGTAACCCTGGTTTTATTCTATTTTTTATACTTATTTAAAGATACTTTCTGGACAGAATACTACTATCTTGTATTTCAAAAAATAGGTTTGTTAGTGATGCTGGCAGGATCTTTATTTCTTACAAACTTTATTACACACAAAAACTCATTAAGCAGGGCAAACACATATAATATGCTCCTGTTTCTGAT
>JBQGDD010000009.1:0-2889 GCA_052038845.1 Dyadobacter sp.
GCAATTGCTCGAAAATGAAGGTATTAAGGTAAAGGATAACAAAATACAGAACTTTGATAAACACTTTTGGAATCCTGCCGAAGAATTACAGCCATAACTTTACTTAAAGTGCCTTATAAAACTTTACAGTGTAAAGTTTTCATGCTATCTTTGCAATTTGAAATCAGTCTAATTTAAAAGGCTGGGATTGAAGGTATAATCGTTTAACCTTAAGGGTTTAAATAGGTAAAAGAAGAGCATATAATGAAACTCGACAGAAAAGAAATATTAAAAGCACTCGAAACGATAACACTTGCCGGAGAAGGCGTAAACATGGTAGAAAGTGGTGCTGTGCGCAATGTACTTACCTTTGGCGATGAGGTAGTGGTAGAACTTGTAATGAAGACGCCCGCTATGCACATCCGAAAGAGGGCAGAAGCAGATATTGTAAAAACCATACAGGAAAAAGTACATGCAGATGCTAAGGTAAAAGTAAACGTAAAAGTAGAATCGCCTGAAAAACCTGCAAGCATAGGTGAACAGGCGCAACAGATAAAAGGTAATTTATTACCCGGTATAAGCAATGTTATAGCAGTATCATCAGGTAAGGGTGGTGTAGGTAAATCTACCATAACTGCTAACCTTGCTGTTACATTGGCTAAAATGGGCTTTAAAGTAGGTGTGCTGGATGCTGATATCTATGGGCCATCAATGCCCATAATGTTTGACGTGGAGCGTGAAAGACCAATATCGGTAGAGGTTGACGGTAAATCGAAAATGAAACCTATAGAGAGCTATGGCGTGCAGCTTCTTTCCATAGGATTTTTTACCAGCCCGGAACAGGCGGTAATATGGAGAGGGCCAATGGCATCTAAGGCATTGAACCAGATGATTTTTGATGCTGACTGGGGGCAACTTGATTTCCTTTTGGTTGACTTACCTCCGGGAACAGGAGATATCCACCTTTCTATAATGCAGTCATTGCCCATTACAGGTGCGGTAGTAGTAAGTACCCCTCAGGCTGTTGCACTTGCCGATGCTAAAAAAGGAGTAGCAATGTTCCGTCAGGAATCTATCAATGTACCTGTATTGGGTATTATAGAAAACATGGCTTATTTTACACCCGAAGAACTCCCTGACAATAAATACTATATCTTTGGGAAAGAAGGTGCAAAACACCTTGCCGAAGACCTTGAAGTAGCGTTTTTAGGCGAAGTACCTTTGGTGCAAAGCATACGCGAGGCCGGAGATTATGGCCGCCCTGCTGCCCTGCAAACGGCTACCCCGCTGGAGGCTTCTTTTGAAGAGCTGGCACGGTCTGTAGTACAGGAAACAGTAAACAGAAATGAAAACCTTCCGCCAACTGAGGCAATAAAAATAACCACGATGGCTGGCTGTTCAGCAGTTAAAAAGAAATAAAATGACATCAGAAGAAATTAAATTAAATGTGGAGAAGGCTCTGGATGAGATACGTCCTTTCCTGGAGTCTGACGGAGGCAATATTTCACTTGTTGATATTGAAGGGGATAAACATGTAAGGGTTCGTCTTGAAGGAGCGTGTGTAGGCTGTAGTGTAAACCAGATGACACTGAAAGCCGGGGTAGAAACTACCATAAAAAAATATGCACCGCAAATAGAAACAGTGGTTAATGTAGCTTAGTTTCCCGAAGTTAATATACTTATCAAAATATATAAAACAGTTTTAAGGGTTTGCTTTAAGGCTGTTTTATCGTGAAAAAAGAATAATGATTACAACAGATATTTTAATAATAGGGGCAGGGCCTACAGGGCTTTTTGCTGTATTTGAAGCAGGATTATTAAAACTTAAATGCCATATAATAGATGCACTGCCGCAACCAGGCGGTCAGCTTGCCGAATTATACCCTAAAAAACCGATTTTTGATATTCCTGGTTTTCCTTCTGTTTTAGCAGGAGATTTGGTAACGAATCTTATGGAACAGATAAAACAGTTCCAACCCGGTTTTACACTTAATGAAAAGGCCGAAACGATAGAGAAACAGGAAGATGGTACTTTTATAGTTACTACCAACAAAGGCACACAGCACCATGCTAAGGCAGTAGCTATAGCGGGCGGGCTTGGCAGTTTTGAACCAAGGAAGCCCCTTATAGAAGATATTGCTTTTTATGAGGATAAAGGTGTGGAGTACTTTGTTAAAGACCCGGAGCTTTTTCGCAACAAACGTATAGTGATAGCAGGCGGTGGAGATTCTGCGCTTGACTGGAGCATTTTTCTTGCTGATGTAGCTTCTGAAGTAACACTGATACACCGAAGGAATGAATTTAGGGGTGCGCTTGACTCTGTAGAGAAAGTACAGGAATTGAAGAAGCTGGGTAAAATTAATTTAATTACCCCTGCCGAAGTTACAGGCATACGGGGTGCAGAACACGTGGAAGAACTGGATATTGAACACGATGGCGGGCACAGGACAATACATACAGATTATTTTATTCCGCTTTTTGGTCTTACTCCAAAACTGGGGGCTATTGCAAACTGGGGGCTTGAGATAGAAAAAAACGCTATCAAGGTTAACAATGCCTTAGATTATCAAACCAATATAGAAGGTATTTATGCTATTGGCGATGTGAATACGTACCCCGGTAAGCTGAAACTTATTTTGTGTGGTTTTCATGAAGCTACACTAATGTGCCAAAGTGTATATAACCGCATTAACCCGGGTAAGAAATATGTGCTTAAATATACTACCGTAAGCGGTGTAGATGGCTTTGACGGAACCCGTAAGGAAGCCGAAAAGCAGGTTGTAAAAGCGATAGATTAAATATGGATGTAACAATAAAAATAACCGACAGGGAAGGGGTACAGCATGAAGTGCAGGCACCTACTGATATGGCTATGAATATCATGGAGCTGTGTAAGGCTTATGAAATTGC
>JBQGDD010000010.1:0-1510 GCA_052038845.1 Dyadobacter sp.
TTAAATCGATGTGTATCACTGCACCTCTTGGGTCAGCAGAACCCCATATATAAGATTCTTGTTGGTCGTAAGGAGTAAAGATATTCGCAGTGAAATTATTAATATTTAGACGAATATGATTTAAAAAATCGTCTGCAGTATAACCGGGAGGTAACACATCTACTCGTATTGGGAAAAAGTCTAAATTTAAAACAGCACCTGATGCATTTTCAATTTCCTGAATAGCATAATAGTTATCTGGGAATATTTCTTCTCCCCAAGGTCTATTATGTTGTAAATCAATAAGTCTATCAGTAATAGGACGTGGAACTTTAAAATTAATCAGATTATTCCATTCAGGGAACGGGCAAGGACCTAGTAAAAATGCTTTATTTGCTTGGGCTACTGCTTTCAGATTAAGCCATCCTTCATTTGTGCCACTAGGGGGAACCCCCCCCCCAGGTACGGTTCCATTCCAACCAGGTGGTGTACCTTCTGAATATTCTGCTACATACACAATTTCAGAGAAGCTAAAAAACCAGTCGATTTGACCCCAGTTATCATGACCATGAATTATTGCTTCACAATGGCTTTCAATAGGTTTTAAAAATGAAGTCCCTACTGCATTAGCATTTGGATTTGCTACATTATTATACTTTCCGTAATAATGACACTTTAAGTACGTCTTAACTTCATAGCCTTTAGGGCGGCCACCCGACTCTGTAATTAAATTTCTGCCTGCATCCGTTCTGAAAAAATGCGTATACTTTCCATTTTTTACGAAAAAACCGTCTAGTAGTCGAGCTGTCTCTAGGTCGTAATAGTTTACTTCACCTGTAAATTTGTCCCATCCTTTGTAAACTTGTCCCACTTCTAAAACAAGCTCCATTATTCTAAAAATAGTCTTGCCTGTCTTGTCAATGTAGATTATTAGTTGACGAGGTGGTGCAGGTCTTGGTGTAACATCTTTATTCCCCTTGAATGTTTTTTCGGTTAAATTGTAGCTACTGAGAATTAATTGCTTGTAGTCTAAAGGAACTTGCACAAAAGTTGTTCCATCTGTATATTTACTTTCTTGACCGAATTTCCAAATAGGCTCACCAAACTTTTCTTTTGTTTCAGATTTTCTGCCTCCAGCAAACTTTCTCTCATAAATAGATTTGGCTTTGGCAATTGTCAATCCTTCCATATCTGAATTACTCATTTCATTGAAAGGTGTGCTACTCTTGCAAGATATAAAGAAGTTAATGCTTAAAAAAAGTAGAAGAGCTTTTACAATAAATGATCGTAAAAATGTTTTTTTTCATGGTTTTTAGAGATTTTTTTAAAAATCGATTCAATATTAGTTATTACAGTTAATCTTTTTATAAGTATTTGAGATAAGTTAAGTAATTCTATATACAAAAGACAGTAAGATTAAGATAAAGCAAATTTGCAGTAAAAAATAAAAGATAAAATTTAATGCTATATGATTTTTTACAAAAGTATATATCAAGAGATAATGTATGTAGTGCTGAATATTTGTAAGTAG
>JBQGDD010000011.1:0-9365 GCA_052038845.1 Dyadobacter sp.
GTATTGTTGCCATAGGCGGCGACCTTTCTCCCGAAAGGCTGCTTTTGGCATACAGGAGCGGTATATTCCCCTGGTTTGAAGATGATGAACCCATACTATGGTGGAGCCCTCCTGAAAGGATGGTACTGCTGTTTGATGAACTGAAAGTTTCTAAGAGTATGCGCAATGTTTTAAACAGGGGCATGTTCAGTGTTACGTTCAATACCGCCTTTGAGAAGGTAATACACAATTGCCGAAACGTAAAACGCAACGGGCAGGCGGGCACATGGCTTACAGAAAATATGGTATCAGCTTATTGTAAGCTGTATGAGTTAGGATACGCAAAATCTGTAGAGGTGTGGCAGGATGATGAACTTGTAGGCGGATTATACGGTATAGATTTAGGCAATATTTTTTGCGGAGAAAGTATGTTTTCTAAAGTGTCTAACGCTAGTAAAGTTGCCTTTATAACATTGGCAAAAAAGTTAGAGCAGGAAAATTACCGCCTGCTGGACTGCCAGGTATATAATGAGCACCTGGAAAGCCTGGGCGCAAGGGAAATAGACCGCGATGATTTTATGGCACTGTTAAAGCGATAAAGCAAAGCCTGCTATACATTTCGGCTTTTCTTCTTTAAAAATTAGGACTATATTTACGGGAATCAGGCTAACTCATGAATTTAACTATAGAGAATATATTATTAGTAGGCTCCCTGCTGTTGCTTATAAGCATAATAGCAGGCAAGACTTCTTTTAGGTTTGGGATACCTACACTACTTTTGTTTTTGGCAACAGGTATGCTTGCCGGGTCTGACGGTATAGGCGGAATCCATTTTTATGACCCCAGGCTTGCACAGTTTATTGGGGTAATCGCTCTCAATTTCATTCTGTTTTCCGGGGGTTTGGACACTAACTGGAAATCGGCAAAGCCTATTCTGTGGGAGGGGCTGTCGCTTTCTACCGTCGGAGTATTGTTAACGGCGCTTTCATTAGGAACTTTTGTATGGCTGGTAACCGATTTTACTATTTATGAAAGTATGCTGCTGGGCTCTATTGTATCTTCTACAGATGCTGCTGCGGTATTCTCTGTACTAAGCTCTAAAAGCCTGGCATTAAAAACCAACCTGCGCCCCACACTGGAGCTGGAAAGCGGAAGTAATGACCCAATGGCTTATGTACTTACTATTGCCTTTCTTACTCTCGTGCTTAACCCTGAGTTAAGCATATTCTCTGTAATACCTCTTTTTCTTACCCAAATGATTGTAGGCGGCATAGCGGGTTTTGCTTTTGGTAAATTAAGTAAGGCTGTTATTAATAAAATCAAACTTGATTTTGAAGGTTTATACCCTGTACTGGTTATCGCCTTAATGTTTATAACCTTTTCTGCTACAGATTTTGTGGGTGGCAACGGGTTTCTTGCGGTTTACATCTGCGCTGTATATTTAGGCAATCAGGACCTGATACATAAAAAAACTATAATGCGGGTGTATGACGGACTTGCCTGGCTCATGCAGATAGTGCTATTCCTTACGCTTGGCTTATTAGTGTATCCCAGCCATATAATACCTGTTTTGGGTATCGGTTTGCTTATATCTTTATTTTTAATAGTAGTAGCAAGACCCATAGGTGTATTTATAAGCCTCATTCCTTTTAAAATGAAAAACAGGCGAAGGCTATATATATCATGGGTAGGACTGCGGGGTGCTGTTCCCATAGTTTTTGCTACTTACCCTTTACTGGCAGGGATAGATAAGGCGGATATGATTTTTAATATTGTATTTTTTATATCCATCACCTCTGTTATTATACAGGGCACAACACTTTCTGTAGTTGCAAAGTGGCTGCACGTTTCCTTACCCCAAAAAGTAAAACCTGCCGCACCAAGAGATGCTTTTTTAAACGACAGACCCAAGCCCTTTAAAAAAGAAGTAAAAATAGCCGCCGACAGTGAAGCTGTGGGTAAAAAAGTTATCGAACTTAAATTTCCGCTTTCTACCGTAATTGCCATGATAAAGCGGGATGAAAAGTACCTTACACCCAGTGGTGCTACCGAGATTATGGCAGATGATATACTCATAATACTTTCTGATAAAGAAGAGAGTATGGCTGTGGCTTTTGAAAGGCTTGAGCAGCCTTATACATTATCAGATTGAAAAAGTGTAGCACAGGTAAAAATAAATATAGTACTTTTGCACTGTGAAAAAGTTTAAAAATATTACACTGTTTTTATTAACCTTGCTGTACTGCTTTGCCGCCGGCATGTCGGGGCATAGTGCCTATGGTGCCGCAAGCAGCAAAGTACCGTTACAGCAGGAGGATTCTTTTTCCAAAATAACGGCAAAGTTTGCCACACACATTCACACAGAGCAGTTTAAGCTCACAGATGTATCAGCAGAAAAGAAGTTTTGCCCGGGCTATAAGCCATTTTTACAGAGTGCAGCACTCATCTGTTACCCGCCTGATACATTTACACAATATACTTTATACTCTCAGGATTTCCTTTTACGCTTTGGAAAACCCGACATTATTTTCCCTTTCCATTATTTTTGGTAGCCTGACTTTTGTTTAGCAGAGAAACAAATTAATTATGGGTTTATAAAATATAAACCCTGCATATTATTATACACATTTTTAAACAAAAGTAATGGATACACCTACAACCATAATTGGGGCAGTAGTACTGCTTGCGTGCATTGTACCGCTGGTAATGGCACATAATAACACCAAGAAAAAAGAAAAAAAACTATATACGCTGCTTGCAGGCTATGCACAGGCAGCATCATGTAAGGTTTCGCAATACGATACCTGGCTTAGCAATATAATAGGTATTGATAATGATACTAAAACCGTATTTTTTGTAAAGCAGGAAAATGATATAAACCTAAGCCAGGCTGTAAAGCTGGAAGATGTTAAATCGTGCCAGGTAAGAGGTACAGAAAACATTGCCAACATAGATGATGCAAGCAGGCTTGAACTTGTATTTATATATAAAAACCAGAATGAAGGAGAAACAGTTATTGAATTTTACAACCGTGATGCCTCAATACAGTTAAATGATGAACTGCAACTGGTTAAAAAATGGGAAGCTATTGTTAATAAGCATTTGGCATAAACCTTATATAATCAAAAAACCCACTCCTAAAAGAAGTGGGTTTTTAATATTGCTTTATAGTTCTTAAGCCCCAAATGGAACTACAGAAACAAAAGACTTGTTGTCTCCTTTTTTCTGGAATTTCACAACACCGTCAACCTTTGCATGTAAAGTATGATCTTTACCCATGTAAACGTTTTCACCCGGGTTATGCTTAGAACCTCTTTGTCTTACGATAATGTTACCGGCAATAGCAGCCTGTCCACCAAAAATCTTAACGCCTAAACGTTTCGATTCTGATTCCCTACCATTCTTAGAACTACCGACACCTTTCTTGTGAGCCATGACGTTTTAGTTTTTAATTGTTAATTATTCTTCTGTAGCAGTTTCCGCTTTTTCTTTTTTAGCAGCTTTCTTTTTAGCTCCCGGAGCAGTTATCCCCGAAATAGAAATTTGCGTTAAAGACTGGCGGTGGCCGTTTTTAACTTTATAACCTTTTCTTCTTTTCTTTTTGAAAACGATTACTTTATCTCCTTTTAAGTGCTGAAGCACTTTGGCCTCTACTGAAGCTCCTTCTATAGCCGGGGCGCCTAGAGTTACAGTTCCGTTGTCATCAAGTAAAAGAACTTTTGCAAATGTAACTGCATCTCCTTCTTTACCTTCAAGACGGTGAACGTAAACTTTTTGGTCTTTGCTAACTTTAAATTGCTGCCCTGCTATCTCTACGATTGCGTACATAACAATATGGTTTAATTATTTTTTTTAAGTCTGCAAATATACAACTTATTATTTATCAGCCAACAAGTGCCTGTAAAAAATATCATTTAAATAATTATTGTAACGGTTTGATAATCAATTACACAAAAAAACTTAGATTTATTGTAACAAATTACCGAAATTGCACACCAATTATCAAAACAAAAATAATTATTAATTTTTATGAAAAAATCTTTAATGGCTTTAGGCGCACTTTTAATGCTGGGCGGAGTTGCTTCAGCTCAAAAGGTGGAATTTGAAGAATACGATTTGGACAACGGGCTGCACGTTATCCTGCACCAGGATAAAACGGCTCCTGTAATCATTACATCTGTAATGTATCATGTAGGAGCTAAAGATGAAAACCCTGAAAGAACTGGTTTTGCACACTTTTTTGAGCACCTGCTTTTTGAAGGCACTAAAAACATTGAGCGTGGTGAGTGGTTTAAAATAGTTACAGCTAATGGCGGTAACAACAATGCCAACACATCTGACGACAGGACATATTATTATGAAGTATTCCCTTCTAATAACCTGGAGCTGGCTATTTGGATGGAGTCTGAAAGACTGATGCATCCTGTTATTAACCAGATAGGTGTAGATACTCAAAATGAAGTAGTAAAAGAAGAAAAAAGGCTTCGTGTAGATAACCAGCCTTATGGTAACCTTATAGCAGAAGTTAAAAGAAATATGTTCTTTAAGCACCCATACCGTTGGGCAACCATCGGTTCTATGGAGCATTTGGATGCTGCAACGCTTGAAGAGTTCCAGGCTTTTAATAAAAAATTCTACATTCCTAACAATGCTGTACTGGTAATTGCAGGTGACCTTGACATTAACCAGACAAAAAAATGGGTAGATAAATATTTCAGTGCTATACCAAAAGGTACTCCTGTAAAACGCACTATGATAGAGGAAGAGCCAATTACACAAACATTAAAGGCTACTTATGAGGATCCTAACATTCAGTTGCCAATGGTTGTAGCTTCATACAGGACTCCATCTATGAAAACTAAGGATGCAAGGGTACTTGACATGATTTCTACTATTTTGAGCGATGGTAAAAGTTCAAGGATGTACAAAAAAATCGTTGACGATAAAAAAATGGCTTTACAAATAGGTGCATTTAACTACAGCCAGGAAGATTACGGGTTATACATAATATACGGAATCCCTATGCAGGGCTTTTCTTCGGAAGACCTTATAAGAGAGGCTGACGAGGAAATTGTAAAACTGCAAAAAGACCTTATCTCTGAAAGGGAGTTCCAAAAACTGCAAAACGTTTATGAAAGCCAGTACGTAAACAGTAACTCAAGTGTAGAGGGTATTGCAAGCAACCTTGCTACATATTATATGCTGTATGGCGATGTAAACCTTATTAACACTGAGATAGACATATACCGTAGTATAACAAGGGAAGACATTAGAGAAGTGGCTAAAAAATACCTTAAGCCAAACCAAAGATTACTACTTGATTACGTACCAGCTCAAGATAAAGCACAAAACTAAGCATACAAAATATCATGAAAAAAGCAATATATATAATGGCCGGCTTGTTCTTATCTATCACTATGCAGGCACAAGACAGACCAATGCCCAAACCGGGACCATCTCCTACTGTTAATGTGGGCAAACCGGAATCTTTTACGCTTAAAAACGGTTTAAAAGTTCTTGTTGTAGAAAACAATAAACTGCCAAGGGTATCTTACACCCTTACTATGGATAACGCTCCTTATGCCGAAGGCAATAAAAAAGGAGTTGCTGATATGACCAGTGCCCTAATGGGTAACGGCACAAAAAAAATGCCTAAAGAAAAGTTTAATGAAGAAGTTGACTTTTTAGGTGCTAACGTAAACTTTTGGGCAGACGGAGCATCTGCCAACGGATTATCTAAATATTCAGGAAGGATATTAGAACTGATGGCAGACGGGGCATTAAACCCACAGTTTACACAGGAAGAGTTTGACAAGCAAAAGGCTAAAATTATTGAAGGTCTTAAAGCTGACGAAAAAAGTGTTACCTCTGTTGCCAGCCGTGTATCTGATGTATTAACTTATGGAAGACAGCACCCAAAAGGTGAATATCTTAGTGAAGAAACACTTAATAATGTTACACTAAACGATGTAGTACAAAACTATAACACTTACTTTGTACCGGGTAATGCTTACCTTGTAATTGTAGGTGATGTTAAAACAAAAGATGTAAAAAAACAGGTTAAAAAGTTATTTGAAAACTGGAAAACCGGTAAAGCACCAAATGTAACATACAGCGATCCTAAAGATGTACAGTACACGCAGGTTAACTTTGTTGATATGCCAAATGCTGTACAGTCTGAAATTTCGGTTATCAATGTAGTAAACCTTAAAATGACCGATAAAGAATATTTTGCCGCTTTACTTGCTAACCAGATACTTGGTGGTGGTGGAGAAGGAAGATTATTCCTTAACCTTCGTGAGGCACACGGATGGACGTATGGTGCGTACTCATCTATAGGCTCAGGTAAATATGTAAGCTCTTTCCGTTCTTCAACATCAGTTAGAAACTCTGTTACTGACAGTGCGGTTATAGAAATTTTCAATGAGCTTAAAAGAATGAGAAACGACCTTGTTTCTGAAGAAGACCTAAAAAATGCAAAAGCTAAATATGTAGGTAACTTTGTAATGCAGATGGAAAAACCTGCTACTGTAGCACGTTATGCATTACTTACTGAAACACAAAACCTGCCTGCAGATTTTTATGAAAACTATATCAAAAATATCAATGCTGTAACAGCTCAGGATATTAAAAATGCTGCTAACAAATTTTTCCTTGCTGATAATTCAAGGATAGTAGTAGTAGGTAAAGCTGCCGATGTACTACCTGGACTTGAAAGCACTAAAATTCCTATTGATTATTTTGACAAATGGGGTAAAAAAACAGATAAGCCTGTAGCTAATAAGCCTGTACCTGCAGGTGTTACTGCCAAAACAGTTCTTGATAACTACATTAAAGCTATTGGTGGCGAAAAAAACCTTAACAATGTAAAAACACTTTCAGTTAAGGCAGCAGGAACTATTCAGGGAATGACGCTTGAGCTTACAAGAAAAGTAACTTCTGACAACAAACTTGCAGAAGGGATGAGTGTAATGGGCCAGAACATGAGCAGGGTTTACAACGGTAAAACCGGATACCAAGCAGGACAGGGACAAAAAATGGACATGGAAGCAGACGATATAGCTGAAATGAAAATTTATGCTTTCCCTTTCCCTGAACTTAAGTTGAGAGAAGATTCATCTGTAAAACTTAAAGGTATAGAAAGCATAAACGGATCTGACGCGTATGCTCTTACACAGGGTGACAGGACTATGTATTATGATGTTGCATCAGGACTTAAGGTTGCTACTTCACAAACTGTTGAAGGGCCAGGCGGACAGTCTATGGTTGTAATGACTCCTCATAGTGATTACCGCGAAGTAAAAGGTATAAAAGTTCCTTATAAAACATCCCTTAACATAGGTATGGAAGTTGAACTTAACGTATCTGAAGTTAAAATTAATGAAGGTGTTAGTGACGCTGACTTTAAATAGTCAATCTCTCACATCATACAATACAAAGGCTGCCAAATGGCAGCCTTTTCTCATTTATAATGTTGAGGCGATTACTTCCTGGCAGAAAAATATACACCTATTAAAATAATTGCCGCCCCCACTGCCTGGGTTAAACTTAGGGACTCATTATCTACAAGCCCCCAGCCAAATGCCACAACAGGAATTAAATACGTTACTGATGAAGCAAAAATGGGTGAGGATAACTGTATCAGCCTAAAAAAAATAATATTAGCAATACCTGTACCCAATATACCCAACACAGCTATAAACAGCATAGAGTTAACCGTATTGGGCAGTGCTGCTATATCCTGAAAACCTGAAAGAAAAAGTACTATAAGTGCAGGTACAAGAAGTACGGCAAAATTTCCAGTACTTATACTTAAAGGGCTTAAACCTGAAAGATATCTTTTTATAAGGTTAACATTAGTTGCATAACACGCCGAAGCCGCAACAACCAGTAGCGTATAATAATAGTTCTGGTTTGGGTTATCTACAGCACCGTTATAGATAAGCAATGCGCACCCTACAAGACCTATGAGTACCCCAAAAAGCTGCCTGCGCTGAAACTGTAGTCCAAACGCGGCAGCACCAATAAGAAGTGTATTTAATGGTGTAAGTGAATTTAATATGGCACTTATAGAACTATGTATTTGTGTCTGTGCAAAAGAAAAAAGATACACAGGTAAAAATGTACCAAACATTGCTGTGAGGGCTACATATTTCCATTGGGTATGCGGTATGGCTTTCAAACTCTTAAAACCTATAACAAGTAAAAACAAGGCACAAAATATTATCCGTAATGAGCCAAGCTGTAAAGGAGTTAAACCCACAAGCCCCATCTTGATTAATATGAAAGAACTGCCCCATATAAGTGACAGCAGCACAAGCAGGTACCATTTTAAATTTTTAGATTGCATGAGGTAAAATTAAGGCACCAAAAATCTGACAATAAAACAAGATAACAAACGTTTTTTTATAAATTTGTAAACTCTTTTTAAAGAGATGATTATAACCCTTCTAAAACAACAGAATATATGAATTTTGCAAAAAAAATTTCGTTTTTCGCTTTAGCCGCCCTTTTGTTTGTGAGCTGCAAAGACACATCTAAGGACGGCAACATAGAAACTCCAGGTGATGATGAAATGGTTACCGACACCACTATGACAAAGGAAACTGCCGCAAACCTTGAAACTACAAGCTTTACAATAGATGGTATGACCTGCCCAATGGGATGCGCTGCTACTATAGAAAAGAAACTTGCCGGTATGGATGGCGTAGCAGATGCTAAAGTTGATTATGACAATAAAACTGCAACAATATCTTTTGATGCTGCTAAGCAGACACCCGAGAAATTTGTTGAAACAGTAGAAAATATTGCAGATGGTGCTTACAAAGTTTCAGACGTGAAATCATCAGGTGATAAAGCATATTATTCTGTAGCCGATCAGGAGCAGGAAAAAGACAAGAAGAAAAAAGAAAAAGGAGCAAAAAAATGCTGTGCTGATGGTAAAAAAGGCGAAGGCAAAAGCTGCCATGCAGATAAAAAAGCTACCGATAAAACCAAAGCAGGAAAGCTATAAGCAAGTACATTAATGTTAGCTATAAAAAAACGGGCTTTGAAATTTCAAAGCCCGTTTTTAATTTTTAAGTAAGTTATATTTAACTTTCAGGAGCAAGCTCTATGGCAAGGCCGTCAAGCTCTTCGGTAATAGGTATCTGACAGCCCAAACGGCTGTTAGGCTTTACAAAAAATGCTTCCGAAAGCATTGCTTCCTCATCATCCTGCATTTCGGGCAGTTCAGTTTCACTTAAAACATAACACTGGCAGGAAGCACACATTGCCATACCTCCGCAAATACCTATGGTGCCTTCAGGTGCTAATTCATAAGCCTTGCAAAGTTCCATAATATTCATGGCCATATCGGTTGGAGCCTGCACTTCGTGCACTACACC
>JBQGDD010000012.1:0-8165 GCA_052038845.1 Dyadobacter sp.
AAAGAGAATTTTAATTAAGAATGTTGTGCTTTAAAAGCTTTTAATTTCTCTGTTAGTTTAGGTACGATTTCAAAAGCATCTCCTACTATTCCGTAATCAGCCACTTTAAAGAAAGGAGCTTCTGGATCGTTATTGATTACTACTTTTACTTTAGATGAGTTGATACCTGCAATATGCTGTATAGCTCCGGATATTCCTACTGCCACATAAAGGTTTGATGCTACAGGTTTTCCTGTTTGCCCAACGTGTTCAGAGTGAGGTCTCCAGCCAAGGTCAGATACCGGTTTAGAGCAGGCAGTTGCAGCTCCAAAGGCAGCAGCAAGATCTTCCAGCATACCCCAGTTTTCAGGACCTTTAAGTCCGCGCCCGCCAGATACTACTACTTCAGCATCTGCAATGGTTACTTTTCCGGTTACTTTTTCTGATGATTCTACTTTAATAGTAAAGTCGTTATCATTTAATGAAGGAGAGAACTCTTCTTCTGTAAGTGAAGCTTCTGATTCAACAAGACCGAAAGAGTTTTTACCTATAGCAAGTACTTTTACATCGGTATTGATTTCTGTCACATTAAATGCCTTGTTAGAAAATGCATTTCTTTTTACACGGAAAGGCGAAATGCTTTCCGGTAACGCCACTACGTTAGATGCGTAGCCCGCCTCAAGGCTTACGGCTACAAGCGGGGCAAGGTAAAGGCTGTCAGTAGATGCAGAAAGTAAAATTATCTTGGCACTTTCTTTTTGTGCAGCCTGCTTAATAGCATCTGCATACGCTTTAGCATTAAATGCTTTCAGCTTGTCAGATTTTACAGTAAGCACTTTATCTACACCATATTTAGAAAGGGCAGAAACATCATTAGCGTTAACAGTAACAGCAGTAACGGTAGTTCCGGTTTCGGCAGCTACTTTTTTAGCATAAGAAGCCAGCTCAAACGCTGTTTTTTTTAGTTTGCCTTCAAGAGATTCGGCATATATTAGGATTGACATAATTTCTAATTTTTTAATTTTTTAATGTATCAATGAAACAATGATTTGTATTCTATAATTGTTACATTGAAATATTGACTCATTGTTATATTAGATAACCTTAGCTTCGTTATGCAGCAAGTTTACAAGCTCATCTAAATTATCTGGGCTTATTAATTTTACTGCGGATTTTGGAGCGGGTTTTTCAAACTTAACAGCTTTAGTATTGCTGTTGGCATCTACAGACTCTAAAACAGTAAGCTGTTTTTGCCTAGCCATCATAATACCTCTCATGTTTGGTATTTTAAGGTCTTTTTCTTCTACAAGCCCTTTTTGCCCACCTATTACTAAAGGCAGGGTAGCGCTTAAAGTTTCTTTACCGCCATCTATTTCCCTAACTGCTTTAGCGTTATTGCCTTCTACTTCAAGGCTGATGCATGAGTTAATAAAGTCATGACCTAAAAGAGCTGCAAGCATACCGGGAACCATGCCTCCGTTATAATCTAAAGATTCTTTTCCGGCAATAACTAGGTCATAACCGCCATTTTTTACTACTTCGGCAAGCTGTTTTGCAACAAAAAAGCCATCAGTTGGGGTTGCGTTTACACGTATAGCCTCATCAGCACCTATGGCAAGTGCTTTTCTTAATGTAGCCTCGGCATCTGTACCGCCTACATTAACAACAGTTACATTTGCGCCCTGCTTTTCTTTAAACCAGATTGCTCTTGTAAGGCCAAATTCATCATTAGGGTTTATTACAAACTGTACACCATTGGTGTCGAACTCCGAATCGCCGTTTGTAAAGTTGATTTTTGCAGTAGTATCAGGCACATGGCTGATGCAGACTAATATTTTCATTTTTACAGTATTATAAAGTTGATATTTTCCGTTACGAAAATAGTAATTTTATCTGAATAAAAAACTATGCACGCATATTAAATGTGTTTTTTGTAAAAAACACCCCTGTTTATTCAGGATAATGTTTTTTATTTTACCTGTAATGTCTTTTAATTGCGAATATTTACATATACATCGCCTTAAAGTAATTGTGTTTTATTTGATGCCAAAAGGAAGGTTTAATTATTTAAAATTTTTATTTTTGCCTTTCATTATAATTAAGGAAAAGTATTTACATGAGAACAATACAATTTAGGGAAGCTGTTTGCGAAGCCATGAGCGAAGAAATGCGCCGTGATGAAACTATATACCTGATGGGTGAAGAGGTAGCTGAATATAATGGTGCCTACAAAGCATCTAAAGGTATGCTTGATGAGTTTGGACCAAAAAGGGTTATTGATACCCCTATTGCCGAACTTGGCTTTGCAGGTATTGCAGTAGGTTCTGCCATGAATGGCAACAGACCTATTGTAGAGTATATGACGTTTAACTTCTCTTTGGTAGGTATCGACCAGATTATAAATAATGCCGCTAAAATGAGGCAGATGTCTGGTGGGCAGTTTTCTATGCCAATGGTATTCAGGGGGCCTACAGCTTCGGCAGGGCAGCTTGGTGCTACACACTCTCAGGCATTTGAAAACTGGTTTGCCAATACACCCGGTTTAAAAGTGGTTGTACCATCTACCCCTTATGACTGTAAAGGTCTTTTAAAATCGGCTATACGTGATAACGATCCTGTAATATTTATGGAGTCTGAACAAATGTATGGCGATAAAGGCGAAGTGCCGGATGGAGAGTACACAATTCCGCTTGGTGTTGCTGATGTAAAACGTGAAGGGAAAGATGTAACCATTGTTTCTTTCGGAAAAATAATAAAAGAGGCTTTTAAGGCTGCTGATGAGCTTGAAAAAGAGGGTATAAGCTGCGAAATTGTAGATTTAAGGACTGTGCGTCCAATGGACTATGATGCAATTATAACATCAGTCAAAAAAACAAACAGGCTTGTAGTGCTTGAAGAGGCATGGCCTTTTGCAAGTGTAGCTTCTGAAATTACCTATATGGTACAGGAAAGGGCATTTGATTATCTTGATGCGCCTATACAGAGGATAACTACTGCAGATACCCCTGCACCCTACTCTCCGTCACTTTTAAAAGAGTGGATTCCTAATGCAGATGATGTGGTTAAGGCGGTTAAAAAAGTTATGTATAAGTAATTGAAATAACACCTATATTTGAACTTCATCATACTTAATGATGAAGTTTTTTGTTTATAGCTATATGAAGAAAGATTTACTGTTTTTATTAGGGTTTTTTATAGCCCTTACCAACACCCTGTCTGCACAGACTAAAGTAAGCGGCGTGGTGCTGGATGATACAAATTTTCCTATACCTTATGCCAATGTTTATTTTAAAGGTACAAGCGAAGGAGTGATTACAGATGAAAACGGGAAGTTTTATTTAGAGTCGGCTAAAAGCTATAAACAAATAGTTGTTTCGTTTGTTGGTTTTTCTCCAAAAGAGGTAGAGCTGGAAAAGAGCACGGCATATAATTTAAAAATAGTGCTTAATGAAGGGCAGGAGTTAAAAGAGGTTGTATTGTACTCCGGCAAGACATCAAAAAAAAATAATCCTGCTATAGATATACTGCGTAAAATTTGGGAACGCAGGAGGAAGAATGGCTTAAAGATGTTTGACCAGTACCAGTATGATAAATATGAAAAGGTAGAGTTTGATATGAACAGCATTGACAGTGCTTTTATGGCAAACAGGCTTTTTAAAGGTATGGAGTTTATTTTTCAGCATGTAGATACCTCTAACGTTACAGGAAAGGCTTACCTGCCTATCTTTATAAATGAAGCACTTAGCAAGGTGTACGGAGATAATACCAGAAATGCTAAGAAAGAAATTATAAATGCAAATAAAAACTCTGGTTTTAGTGACAACCAGCAGATTTTGGCATTTATAAAAGACTTATATGTTGATTATGACATATATGATAACTACCTCAAGTTTTTTGATAAAGACTTTGTAAGTCCGCTTTCGCGCACAGGTATCAATGTATATAATTATGTACTGCATGACAGTACTTATATTGATAACAAGTGGTGCTACAACATTGTTTTTTACCCCCGCCGAAAAAATGAACTGACATTTAAAGGTAACTTTTGGGTAAACGATACTACTTATGCTATTAAAAAAGTGAGTATGGCTGCCAGCAGGGGGGCTAATATCAACTGGGTTAAAGATATATATATAGAGCAGGAGTTTGATGTGGTTAACGATTCGGTTTTTCTATTAAAGCGAGACCACATGATGACCGATTTTGCTTTTAATAAGAAAGATGAATCTAAAGGGGTATATGGCAAGCGTACAACGCTGTTTAGGGACTATGAGTTCAATATAAAAAAGCCTGATGATTTTTACAGGAAAGAAGTAAATTACTACGATGATTCTGTTTATAACAGGTCTGACGAATATTGGGCTGAAAATAGGTTTGAATCCTTAAACAAAGACGAGAAGGCGGTATATAAAATGCTCGATACGCTTAAAACAGTGCCCAAATTTAAAAGAATGTATAACGTAGCGGCTACACTTGGCAGTGGCTATTACCAAATTGGCAATTTTGATTACGGACCTATTTTTTCCAGTTTTGGCTATAATGATGTAGAGGGTGTAAGGCTCAGGACCGGGGGGCGTACTTACTTTGGGCAAAATGACCCCTGGCGTATAGAAGGCTATACTGCCTATGGCTTTAATGACAACCGTTTTAAATATGGCATATCGGGTAAGGTAATGATTGATAAACGCAAGCGGTTTATACTTGCCGCAGGAAACAGGCGCGACATAGAACAGATTGGGGTTAGCCTTACCGGTACTAATGATGTATTGGGCAGGAGTTTTGCATCGTCAGCTATATTTGCCAGTGGAGATAACAGTAAACTGACCGATATAAACTTTACCACATTTTCTGCTGAAATTGAGCCTGTAAAGAACTTAATGTTCAGAACCAGTTTTTCTTACCGTACACTTAAATCGGCATCACCATCTACATTCAGCCTTGATTATTACATAGACCCTGATAATCCTTCGCTGGGAACAGAGAGTTCCTTAAAACAGTATGAATACAGCTTTTTGATAGATTATACACCCCGCAGAAAAACGATAGGCTATGGTGTAGAGCGTTCTGATGTTGACCTTAATTATGCAAGGCTGTATCTTAATTACTCCCAAGGGATAAAAGGTATATTTAACAGCGATTTTGATTATCAGAAATTGCAGTTTTACTACAGGCAGCCTGTTTTGGTAGGTGGTTTTGGCAGATTATTTACTACACTTGAAGCAGGTAAAATATTTGGCGAGGTTCCGTTAGGGCTAATGGGCGTAATACCGGGTAACCAGTCATATTTCATAATAGAAAACACATATAACCTTATGAACTATTATGAGTTTGTTGCTGATGAGTATGTGTCACTGCATTTAGAGCATAATTTTAACGGTAGGCTGTTTTCACGCATCCCAATAGTAAGAGACTGGAATTTAAGGGAAATAATAGGTGTAAAAGGGGTGTACGGAACTGTATCTGATGCTAATGTACGGCTTAATGCTTCAAACATAGTGTATAGAGCACCCGAGGATGTTTATTGGGAATATCATGCAGGTATAGGAAATATATTTAAAGTTTTCAGGATAGATTTTGCCTGGCGAGGCAGTTATTTAAATTTACCCGATGCGAACAGATTTACTGTAAAAGGGGCGTTTGGTTTTTACTTCTAATATTTTATAAAATAGTTAACAGATTAAAAAAAAGGTGTAAATTAGTACACTACTAATATTTTGTTAAAGCTATGAAAAATCACTTACTTATTGTTCTATCGGTTTTGTTATTCATGTCATGTAAAAATGAAGTGGGATCTGATAGTGAAAGCTATCCGCGTGCTGTTGTGGGGATAAACAATAACGGAGTTTATGAAATATCTGACTTACCGTTAATCAAAAAAAACTGGGAAAGCCAGCTTGATGATAGTGATGGCAAAATAACTTTAGAAGCGTTTGAAATAGTTAAAGGTACTACAGAAGGCGAGTCTGTTGAGGATTTTTATATGCTTATTGCCCGCAGTAATGACGGTACTTTAAAAAGCTCCGCATTATTAGAACTGAGGGATGGTAAGTTTTATTTTGAAAAGCAGTCAAGACCAAATTCTAATGATGTGTTTTTAAATGTTGTATGTAAAGGAAACTGTGAGCAGGGATGTTTTCCGTCAGTTAAAGTTGTAAATGGGGGCAGGCAGCTTTTTTGCTCTAATTGTCCTGACTGCATGAAAGTTGAAAATGAAATGCAAAAAGCTTCTGTTGTGATTAATTAACACAATATTGCATTTTTTAGTATTTATTATAGTTAAATTAGTAGCATATAATATTCATCCAACTAATAATATTAATAATCATGAAAACAAAAAACACACTCTTAAAAACAATCTTCGGTTTAATTATGATTGTTTGTGTAATGGTTGCGTGCAGCGATGATACCGACATGCGTGAAATGAACAATGAAAACAATAATGTAAACGAAGCGGAATTTGCAGCAAGAGGAAGTTACTGGGAAGGTATTATAGCTTATGACAGGGGTAACGGGAACTACGAGTTTGCTGTTGATCCCGGACTGTTGCTCGCGGACTTAGAGGCTGAACTGCAGGAAATGAAAATTAATACTACATTAGTTTCACTTAAGATAGTTGAAAGAACAGCAACTAATAATCCTAATCATCATGGGCACATGCTTATTGGCGGTGACTTAGATGGCATATCTATAGGTTATATGCTTGAACTTGAAAATAGTGCTTTTAGGATTGTTAAAGGTTTAGGAAGTTATACTGGTATTTCCTGTGTGGGTTGTGCTGACGGATGCTTCTTAATGTACTTTACACATGCTGATGGTTCTTCTTCGCCTTACTGTAATGAAGCTACTTGCAGTACATCTGACTGTAGAGAAGTAAAGAAAAAGGCTTAAACATCATATAAAGCAATATATCAATGCTTGTAAATAACCTGTTCCTGTATTGGGGCAGGTTTTTTATTTTATATTATTTTTATGTAAAACCGTTAGCAGTAGTTATATAATAGTGGGCTTAGCCTTTTGTAAAACAGTATATTTATCCTATTTTTGCACCCGCTAATAATTGAAAATAAATAGAAATGTCTGCAGCAAAATTAAAAACATTTGATGTACTTATAGAGATACCAAAGGGTAGCAGGAATAAATATGAATATGATTTCAAACTTAAAAAAATACGTTACGACAGGATGCTTTTTTCCTCAATGATGTATCCTGCTGATTACGGATTTATCCCTGAAACGCTTGCTCTTGACGGCGACCCGCTTGATGTACTTGTTTTGGTAACCGAGCCTACATTTCCGGGCTGTGTGATGGAAGTAAAGCCTATTGGTGTTTTCCACATGGCAGATGAAAAAGGACCGGATGAAAAAATTGTTTGTGTACCTGTGTCAGACCCTATATGGAACAGGCTTGAAGACCTGAGCGACATGAATCCTCACCTGCTTAAAGAAATTGAGCACTTTTTCCAGGTTTACAAAGACCTTGAACAGAAGAAGGTAGATGTAGGGGGATGGGGTAATGCTGCAGAAGCGCGTGAAATTATAGATAAGTGCGTAGACCGCTTTGAGACTTTAGAAAATAAACCTGAAGAATTATTCAGCATAAAATAATTTGCTGACATATTTATACTGTTTAAAAGCAACACTCTTCAAAAGAGTGTTGCTTTTTTTGTTACATTTACAATATATTAACAACTAATCAATATATTGTTTATGGATTCGATTACTATTTATGTGCCGGTAGCCATGGCTTTACTTGGCTTGCTGTTTATGGCGGTTAAGAGATCGTGGGTGTTAAAACAGGATGCCGGAGACGGCAAGATGAAAGAAATTTCAGAATATATTTATGAAGGTGCACTCGCTTTCTTGAAAGCCGAATACAGGCTTTTAACCATTTTTGTAATTATTGCAAGTGCCGCTTTGGCAGTTATTGCATACGTTGTTCCTACAACGCATATACTTATAATTGTAGCGTTTATTTTCGGGGCTGTATTTTCTGCTTTGGCAGGAAACATGGGTATGAAAATAGCAACAAAAACAAATGTAAGGACAACCCAGGCGGCAAGAACAAGTTTGCCGCAGGCATTAAAAGTTTCTTTTGGCGGTGGTACAGTAATGGGGCTTGGCGTTGCAGGGCTTGCAGTACTGGGTTTAACCGCATTTTTTATATTTTTCTTTCACTATTTTATGAAT
>JBQGDD010000013.1:0-3303 GCA_052038845.1 Dyadobacter sp.
TAAACTAAATTAATAACCCTGGAGTATGGCTGTTATAAGTTTCCTGTAAAAAGGAACGCCTGCTACAAAAACAAAAGAAAATTATGCCAAGATCAGTAAATTCAGTTGCTTCAAGAGCCCGAAGAAAAAGAGTAATGAAGCAAGCCAAAGGATACTTTGGAAGACGTAAAAACGTTTGGACAGTAGCTAAAAACGCGGTAGAAAAAGCAATGGTTTATGCTTACCGTGATAGAAAGCAAAAAAAGAGAAACTTCCGTGCTTTATGGATTATGCGTATTAACGCAGGTGCAAGGCTTCACGGAATGAGCTACTCTCAGTTTATGGGTAAAGTAAAAGGCGCAGGTATCGAATTGAACCGTAAAGTTCTTGCCGACCTTGCTATGAACCACCCAGAAGCGTTTGCTGCTATAGTAAACCAAGTTAAATAAAAACGTTTTATAAACAATATATTTATTTCTTACTTATAAATAAACCCGTTCAGCAATGAGCGGGTTTTTTATATACTTTCTGTTTAATTTATTCAAACACTGTAAACTCCTTACCGTCATAACTGGCAAAAACCATCATAGGGTGAGAGTCCTGATGATGCATATTGCCACTGGCATCTATGGCTATGGCTCCACAAAAGCCATCATAAGGTTTTAATTCTTCAAACGTTTTTGTAAAAGCGGTTTTAACGGGCATACCATCGGTTACACGTGTTACAATTTTTGCAGCTGTTGCATTACTCACAATATCTTCGCCTACTCCTGTACAGCTAACCCCGCAAAATTTATTGGCATAGTTTCCGGCAACAGTAGCCGAATCTGATATTCGCCCTACCATTTCAAATCCTTTACCACCTGTTGATGTAGCTGCGGCTATTTTTCCGTTACTGTCTAAAGCTACACAGCCTACTGTCCCCTGCCCTTTTGCAGCAAGTTTTTTTTGGTATTCTGCCCTGCGTTCTCCTGTTTGTGTTGAAAATGGCTGAAAGCCTTGCTTTCTTGCAAACTGCAATGCACCTTCTCCCCCTAATACCCTGTCATCATAGTCCATAAGTTTTTGGGCAACATATACAGGGTTTTTGACATCTTCAATATTAATAACGCCACTCATTTTTTGAGTAGTTCCATCCATAATGGCAGCACTCATTCTTATTTTGCCATCACTTTGTATCTGTGAGCCGATGCCTGCATTAAAAAGCGGGTTATCTTCAAGCAGGCTTACTGCATAGATAACAGTTTCGAGTGCCGAATGTGATGTAAGGTAATTATATGCCTGCTTTACAATGTCCTTAACCGCATCCTGCTTGGCAGCTTTTGTTTTATCATCTGTAGAGGACTCACTAAAAAAACCTCCGTGTATAATAACTTTTTCCATACTACTCAAGGTCTTCACTGTTAGTAATAGTGCTTAGTGCTTCGTCCTCAATTTCACTGTCTATAAGCTCTGAATGATATTGTGAATTATGAATTTCCATAGTATGTGTTTTAAGGTCATACGTATCGTACATACTTAAAACATGTACTCTAAGGTTATTTATAGATACCGGCCTTCCCATTTCTATTTGGGTAAGGTTAGTATCTTTAATATTACGCCCGTCAACCAGTATAACAAGTCCGGAACCTATAACCTCCATTTTACAGTCTCGTGTAATTAAAAGCCCCGTATCTTCTCCAAGTCCTATACCTAAAACCCTGGGGTTTCCTACAACTGCCTGAAATAACCTACCAATACGCCCCCTATGTACAAAGTGTGTATCTATTATAACATTTTGTATAAGGTTAAGCCCGCTGGTTATTTTTACCTCCCCTTTATATAGTGCTTCATGGCTGCTGCCCTGGTATATCATATTATTTGAGGCTGCAGCTGCACCTGCAGAAGTACCCGCATATATAAAATCTTCATTACGGAATTTATCAAGAATAATATCATGAAACTTTGTACCCCCAAGTATTGATGTTAGCCGCAACTGGTCGCCGCCAGTAAACATTACAACATCAGATTTCTGTATCCTTTCCAGTATTTCTTTTTCGTTTGTCTGTTCCCTACGCTCTATATGTAACAGCCCTACATTTTTAGCTCCGAGGTACTGAAATGCTTTTACATATTGAGGTCCAACTTCTCTTGGTATTACAGATGCTGTAGTAATTATCTCAATTTTAGATTCTTCCCTGTGCTTAGATTCATTAATTATACGCCGTAATATTCCGGTTTCGAAAAAATTAAGATTATTGGGCCCGCTTTCAGCAAGGCTTGCTTCATCAGTAAAATTACCTTTATCAACTGCTCCTCCTATAATTATAAGTTTCCCCTGTACCTTCATATTATTATATAGATTTAATCATAAACATGCAATTTACAACTATTATTTTCTTTAACGCATAGTATAACTTTTAAAAAAAAGCCAAAAACATATCCATTGCATAATATAGATAGTATGATTTTCTTAAATAAATTATAAGGTTAATAGCCTCACATGCATTTAAATTTTTTATAACATATATTTTCCCACAGTAGGTAGCTGACAGTTATAAAGTTATGCTAATATTGATTGAAAAGGGTGTTTTACTCATTTAATTTGTAGTATCAATAACCAAATAACTAATTTTTTAAAAAATCTGCATAAGCATAAAACCACACTGTCATGAAAATTTTAAAAACACAAGTACTGCGCGGACCCAACATTTGGAGCAACTTCAGAAAAAAGCTGATACAGATGAGGCTGGATCTTGAAGAACTGGAAAATTATCCTACGGATAAAATACCGGGGTTTAGGGACAGGTTACAGGCGTTAATACCATCGATGGTAGAACACAGATGTTCTGAAGGTATGCGGGGTGGTTTTTTTCTTCGTGTAGAAATGGGTACATGGATGGGGCATGTTATAGAGCATATAGCCCTTGAGATACAAACCCTTGCAGGTATGGATTGCGGTTATGGCAGAACACGCTCTACAAACGATACAGGAGTTTATAATGTTGTTTTTGCCTATATACATGAAGAAGCAGGGCTATATGCTGCCGAAGCTGCCGTAAGGATTGCCGAAGCTGTAATATATGACAAGGAATATGATATTTGCAATGATATTAAAACCCTGAAAGAGATATGTGAGTATAACTGCTTGGGCCCAAGCACAAAAAGTATTGTAGAGGAAGCTGAGAAAAGAAATATTCCTGCAATACGCCTGGGTAATGATTCTACTATACAGCTTGGTTATGGTGCAAAGCAAATGCGTTTTCAGGCAACAACAACGTGTAAAACCAATGTGCTTGCGGTGGAACTTGCCTGTAACAAACAACGCACAAAAGAAGTATTAGA
>JBQGDD010000014.1:0-1783 GCA_052038845.1 Dyadobacter sp.
AAAATCAGAAAGTTTATAGCTTTCTTTTAGACTAGAAACAAGATCCTTGATCTTTTTCTGCATAGATATGGAGTCGTACATAAACTAAAGATATTAATTAAAAATGAAAGTACTCACTATCAATGTTCGTCCGTTAGAACAGCTTCCAAAAATCCTTCTGGAAAAGAAACCTAAATACATCCGTCAACAGCATAAACTTGCCCAAAGGCATTATAGGAGGAAATAGACATGAGTAACAAACCTAACATTACAAAAGTTTGGAATGCCAAAGAAGCACGAGAACAGACCAAACCGTTCGACTTGAAAGACGCAATGTTCTCCATAGGACAGGCAATTGAAAACCAAGAAAACAAAGTTTTAATCTCCCCGTCGAAGTTCGTAGATGAAAATCTGAAACACGAGCTTATGAGCAGAGGTTACAGAATTTCTTATTTCACGGATCAATTTTGTGGTCTTCAAGGGCTTTTAATTGAATGGTGATGAAGAACTGCCTGTTTTCTTTTCTGCTATTCATGCTCGTTTCGTGCGATAAATTATCCATACCTCCTGCCGTGGATCGTCCCACCCACATAGAAATTCATGTACAAGCTATTGATGCTATTGTGGTGTTGGATGTTGACGGTAAAGAGGTGGCTATTGACGGACGCGGCACGAATTTGGTTAAAGCACTCCGATACAACAGCATGAGCCGTGTGAGGGTTGTGTTGGTATATGGAAAGAAAGCAACTATTGCTATTCACGATTACTCCCGTGGGTTACTGTACGAACCAGGAGAAATCAAAGGCGGTGAAAGTTTTGGGATATGATTAATGATTTTATTTTCTAACAATTTTTTAGTTAATATATTACAGGCAATGCAGCTGGTCTATGCATTGCCTGTACCTCCATCGAAGATTATGCCCTTCCACTACCTCCACAACAGCTGCAAGCCTGCCCTGAGGCGCCTACTACATGAGATTTCCTAAGAATTTCTTGTGACTCTTTTAAGATTTCGGAACCCCAATCTTGAGATGACTTCTCGATCTTACCATTTTTGTAGTCATCTAGTAACTTAGATACTTCCTTTAGCTTTTGATACAATTCGTATTCGTTCATAATTATAAATTTGTTGATTCAGTTTTAAAATACTCTTTTTGCTTCATCTCCGTATATGCTTTCGTTATGTCAGATGTAATTTTACTCTTAGGGGAGTAATTACATCCGGGAAGCACACTGTCCATAATATTTATTTTTTCGTAAAAATTTCTATAAACCTGCCAGTACGATTGGTAAATTATTTCTTTTTCTAACGCGTCGTGATTCCATACTGACGCTGTTAGGCTTAACGCATTTATTGCAGAAACTATATCGGGGGTTATATAAGCATTTGTATCTATGTCATTTAAATCTTTCCATGCATTATGAAGTTCAAATACACCTTGTCTCCTAGCTATGTTCTTTTCAGTTTCATTTTGCCTTCGAGCTATTGCATTGTTAAATTTAATAGTGACTATAGCAACCAAAATAGTTCCGATACCTGTTAAAAGACTAGCAAATGCAATATACGTGGTTATTGTTTCAAATTGGTTCATTGCTTGTATTTTTATAATATTTCTTTTTTAAGTTCTATCCATAAATTTGGATAAACAATATATGCAGAGTAAATTTCCTCTTTGTTTGACCGCCTTCGTAACGTGATGTGCGAATCAAAAAAGTTTTTAATTACCGTAATTGATTTATCGTAATTCCCACTTGTCATATTTTGTGTTGCCTCTGAAATTAATTTAGATTCGATTAATATCTC
>JBQGDD010000015.1:0-36646 GCA_052038845.1 Dyadobacter sp.
ACCGCGGCAGGCAAAATGTGGCAAGCTACCTGTGCAATGAGCTGAATACCGACTGGCGCTATGGCGCTGCCTATTTTGAAGAACAGCTTATAGATTACGACCCTGCCAGCAACTGGGGCAACTGGGCGTACATAGCCGGGGTGGGTAACGACCCCCGCGAAAAACGCCGTTTTGACCCGCAGAAGCAGGCTGATGATTATGACAGCAAACTAATATACCGCAATTTATGGCTGGAAGAAGCATAGCAAAATTTTTATGGCATGTAAGGAAGCTGAGGTTCTAAGTAATTGAATAATTTATATACACAAACACCTGCAAGGTTTTGAAAACCTTGCAGGTGTGTTATTTTATAACCATAATATAAACGAGATTTCCATTCCGAATGCAGCGCAGCGGAATTGAGGAATCTATGCTAAGTTTAAAGTTTTAAATCTAAAAAGTCAATAAAAAGATTCCTCGTCCCTCGGAATGGAAAAATATGATGTTATAAAGTTACCTGAAAAATATAGCTTTATTATTCACTATTTGGCTACACCTGCAAGGTTTTGGAAACCTTGCAGGTGTGTTATTTTATAACCATAATATAAACGAGATTTCCATTCCGAATGCAGCGCAGCGGAATTGAGAAATCTGTGCTAAGTTTAAAGTTTTAAATCTAAAAAGTCAATAAAAGATTCTTCGTCCCTCGGAATGGAAAATGCATAATTCTATTTAGAAATATTCACATTTCATATATAAAAACCACTCAAATATAAATTGCTTATTTTAGCTCTTAGAAATCATTATTATGATTTTCTCTTAGGTGGTTTTAATGATGGGGTATTGCCTGGTGTATCCTTATTATCACGTTGACGCCTGTCTGGCTTACCTGTCGATTCTGCTATTCTTTTCGGTCCTGGTTTAAGTGCCATAATAACTATTTTTATGTATATCTCAAATATACAGCATAATAATCAATGAATTACATAATATTCTAAATTCATCACACCAGTATCGTTTATAAAAAGAAATAGCCGATCTTTATATCTACATTAGAATTATGTAAGCTATAAGTAATCTTAATTTATCAGGGATTTATTACACCCTACCCCTTTATCAATTTATACTTCACATCATCACGCCATAAAAAAAGGGTGTCGCCTGCAATGCTGTAATCATAAATTGTACCTGCATTATCGCTATTGGCTTTATTTAAATAAACAAAGTCGGTAGCAGGCAGCTCTTCAGAATCATAAACGGTATAGTCAGTATTTACATAATACTTTACAAACTTTCCAAATCCTGTTATAGTGCCATCATTCTTAAAAGCAACTTTTCTTACCTGATTTAGGCTGTCAGTATAACTATATTTTCCTTCAAAAAGTAATTTGTTTACCGCAACCTCTACAGGGTAACCCGAATAATCAGTAGCAGTTTCTCGGCTTACACGCTTAAGAGCCATCGATTTGACTAATTTTTTTGAAGCATTAAACCGTTTTATAAATAATGTGGTATCCCTGCTGGTTACAGCATAGCTAAGTTCAAAAAAATCGGTTTCACTGTCATACATTTTATAGTTTGTAGCGAGTGATGCTTTTTGTGTACCGGGCTTAAAATACACAGTGAACCCATCGGCTTCATGATTATTATAATCTATGTTTACGCATGCCGTATCTTTTTCTGCCTCAAAGGGTATAATTACAGAAAATATGCCGTCTGCTTTTTCAAACGACTTCATAGGCGACTTGTTTTCTTCCAGCAAAGCCAGATAGTTTCTACCAACCCAGCTTCCGCCAATAATCGGCAAAAACTGTTGCTTTAGGCTGTCTGCTATACTTACCTTATTTTCTGTATCAATAGCAATTTCTTTTTTATCACTGCCACACCCTGTAATCAGTATGATGATAAAAAGTATAAAACTGCTCTTATTCATAATATATTTATCTAATCTAAATAATAATTAAGACAATAGGTAATCACACAAACTTCTTCAGTCCCATAAGCACGCCAAGGTGTGTGCCTTCGTGAAAATTATTAAAGGCAATCCCTTCTTCGGCACTGTGCAAGGTGTAGCCATACTCGGTAGTATATTCTTTGTATTGGGTAAAAATTCCTGCTTTATAGTCTTCTTCGGTTTTCTCTATTGTAGTAAAGAGGAGTTTCTTTAATTTTTCCACCTCATCTGCCGTAACATCTTTTTCTGGTCGGGTTCCCCTCATGTAGCTGCGCGCCATGTCTTCAGGTATCTGCATTGGCAGTCCTGATAGCGAATATACTAAACGCTGCTGGGTTACCACTATATGCGCAATATTCCAATACATGTTGTTATTAAATCCGGCAGGTATGGTGTTTAACTTCGCAACCGAGTAGTTTTCCAGAAAGGGCAGTAATAACTGTCTGCTTTTTCGGGTAATGGTAAAGGCAACTTTCATCTGCTTATAAATTTATTATACCAAATGTAATAAAAACTATAACCTGAAAAACATTTACCTTTGCAGCGAAAATAACAGTACATGAAAACCATATTTCACCTTAGCTCCTGCGATACCTGCCGGAGAATATTAAAATCGTTACCTAATATTGATGGTTTTACGCTACAGGATATAAAAAAAGAACCCATAACTCCACAGCAACTGGACGAAATGAAACGCCTTGCCGGAAGTTATGAAGCGTTATTCAGCCGCAGAGCTACACTTTACAAAGAACGCGGACTGAAAGACCAAACACTTACCGAAGACGATTATAAAAACCTGGTACTTGAGCATTACACTTTTTTAAGCCGCCCTGTTATTGTAGATGGCGATGCGATATTTGTAGGCAACAGTAAAAAAACTACCGAAGCTGCCATTGCGCACCTTAGCAATGAGTAAACGTGGGCTTGCGCTTACAGCCGCCACACTGGTATCTGTAATATATGGGGTTACGTTTACTATTGCCAAAGATGTTATGCCTGCGTTTATAAAGCCGTTTGGCTTTATTGTTTTGCGTGTGGGCGGATCGGTTATTTTATTTTGGCTGGCAGCTCTCTTTGCCACAAAGCAAAAAATAGCCCTTAATGATTTTCCGCGTATTGCCGCCGCCGCGTTTTTTGGCGTTGCTTTTAATATGCTTACTTTTTTTGAGGGGCTGAGCCAGACATCTCCTATAATGGCATCGGTACTTATGGTTACTACACCCATAATAGTATTGCTGCTTTCGGCAGTTATTATGCGGGAAAGGATAGTTGGCAAAAAAGCCTTTGGCATACTGCTGGGGCTTGTGGGTGCTGTGGTACTGATACTCTACGGAAAGTCGGTCGCGCAGGGCGAAAATGCCTTGTGGGGTAACTTTTTGGTGTTTATTAATGCAGTGTCTTACGGCCTTTACCTCATCCTGGTTAAAAAACTGATGGATAAGTACAATCCGTTTGCTTTTGTAAAATGGATTTACCTCTTTGGCTTTGTCATGGTACTGCCCTTTGGGTGGCAGCAGTTAAGCACTGTACAATGGGAACTGATGCCGCAAAGCATTGCCTATAAAGTGGTTTTTATAGTAGTGATTTCTACTTTTTTAACCTACCTGCTTAACCTGCTTTCTATGAAACAGCTTAAGCCTACAACAGTAGCAGTATTTATATACCTGCAACCGCTTTTTGCCACCCTGTTTGCCATAGGGCTGGGCAAGGATGAACTGGACCCGGTTAAAATATTCTCGGCACTGTTAATATTTGCGGGTGTGTATTTGGTTACCATTCCGCCGAAAAAGTCTATCCGTTTAAAAGAGTTTAAGGTTTAAAGTTTTCCATTCCGAATAAAGCGCAGCGGAACTGAGGAATCTTTTTTAGTTTACAGTTTACAGTCGCAGTAGTAAAGTCATTGCGAGCGTAGTGCAACGGAGCGTGGCAATCTGTTCGCCTTATGCCTATTTACTTTTGCCTTAAAAGATTGCTTCGTCGTCCCTCCTCGCAATGACTGTACGCCCCCTCCATTATTTTTATTAACTTTGTGACTTTAAATTTTTTGCATGATACAATCTATGACTGGTTTTGGTAAAGCCTCTGCGCAGTTGCCAAATAAAAAAATAACCGTTGAAGTTAAATCCTTAAACAGTAAGGGGCTTGATGTGAGTGTAAGGATGCCTTCGGCATTTCGTGAAATGGAGTTGGGACTTCGCAACCAGATAGCGCAAAAACTGGAAAGGGGAAAAATAGACTTTTCTTTATTTATAGAAGTTACCGGAGAGGAAACATCATCTAAAGTTAATATTCCTATTGTTAAGGCGTATATAAACCAGCTTAAGGAAGTGGTAAACGGCGATGAAACAGAACTGCTTAAAATGGCGGTTCGTATGCCCGATGCCCTTAAAACTGAGCGTGACGAGATTGATGAGGACGACTGGAAAGATATTCAGGGGGTAATAAACCAGGCACTTGAAAACATATACAGCTTTAGGGTAACAGAGGGTATAGCGCTCGAAAAAGAGTTTTTAGTGCGTATATCAAATATTATGTCGCTCATGAAGGCTACGGTTGAGCTTGACGGCGAGCGTATCCAAAACGTAAAGAACAGGCTTCAGGTTGCCATAGATGAGCTTAAGGTAAATGTAGATGAGAATCGCTTTGAGCAGGAACTTATTTACTACCTTGAAAAAATGGATATTACCGAAGAAAAGGTAAGGCTGGAAAACCACCTTAACTATTTTATGGAAACCCTTGCGGGTAGTGAGGCTAACGGACGAAAACTGGGCTTTATAACGCAGGAAATGGGCAGGGAAATAAACACTATGGGTTCTAAATCTAACCATGCACAAATGCAAAAGCTGGTGGTACAGATGAAAGACGAACTGGAAAAAATAAAAGAACAGGTGCTTAATGTACTGTAATTACAGTAAAAAGGCATAAGCCAAGAGGCAATAACTACGCCTTGTAAACACAGTAACACAATGAACAAAGGCAAACTAATTGTATTTTCTGCACCTTCGGGTTCGGGTAAAACCACTATAGTAAGGCACCTGCTGGAAAAGCCGGAGCTTGACCTTGAATTTTCTATATCGGCGGCTACTAGAGAAGCCCGTGGCGAAGAACAGGATGGCAAGGACTATTACTTTATGTCGATAGACGATTTTAAAAAGCACATAAAAGCAGAAGATTTTGTAGAATGGGAAGAGGTGTACCGCGATAATTTTTACGGTACGCTTAAAAGCGAGGTAGAGCGCATCTGGTCGCACGGCAAAAATGTGATTTTTGATATTGATGTGGCAGGCGGACTTCGTATTAAGAAAAAATTTCCTGAAGAAACGCTGGCTGTTTTTGTAAAGCCGCCAAGTATCGACGAGCTGAAAATAAGGCTTAAAAAACGCAGTACCGAAAGTGAGGATAAGATAAATATGCGAATCGCAAAAGCATCTGTAGAGCTGGCTACCGCTCCGCAGTTTGATACCATAATAAAGAACTATGACCTTGATGTTGCAAAAGAAGAGGCGTATAACCTGGTAAAGGAGTTTGTGAAGAAGTAACCGGTTACGAGTTGTGGGGTTTGGGTTTAAAGTTTAAAGTCATTGCGAGCGAAGTGTAACGGAGCGTGGCAATCTTTTGGCTATTGCTTTCCATTCCGAATGCAGCGTAGCGGAATTGAGGAATCTTTGACATACGAATTGCACAAATTTCAATTAGAAAATCTGTTCAATATACGTTATCCGTATTATTTTATAATTAATATTACTATGTTTGGAGCATAATCTGCCAATTATGAAACATATCTATTTTGTAATTTTTATTTTTTTTGGTTTTACCTGCATAGCCCAGGATGTAATTGAATATAAGGGTGAAAAAATTAATGCGCTGGATGAAAATCATCAACCTACAGGAATATGGAAATTGTATGATGATGAAAATCATCTTATGATTGTAACTGAGTTTGAAAATGGTGTTTTTATAGCACCTACAGAATATTATAAAGATGATAAACTTATAGGTACTTACAATTATGAAGATGGCTTTGAAATATATAAGGACGGTATAACCTATAATGCTGACTTTTATAAAAACCCTGATGGTAGCCGAAAACTTATAGACAGTGAAGGAAATGATTTAGACATTGAAGTTGCAAAGTACTTTTCTCTTTCCAGCCAAATGGTGGCTATGTATTATGGTGGGCAAACAGAAATGTATAGATTTATAGGTGATAATATAGATTATACGGCAATTAAAAATAATACAGGTAAAGTCATAGTAAAGTTTGTAATAGATGGAGTAGGTAAAACTTCTGAAATTGAAATCATTGATAGCACTAATCCTATATTAAATGATGAAGTAAAAAGGCTAATAAGATATTTACCAAGGTGGCAGCCGGGGTATCAGGCTGGGGCTTTTGTAAAGGTTACCTATTCTATTCCTATTACAATAAATTAAAAAGAGATAATATTGGAGATTTCTCCTATTGTCGACCCGAGGGCGCAACCCGAACTGACGTAGCAAATGGAATAACTGAGTTTTCCATTCCGAATGGAGCGAAGCGGAATTGAGGAATCTAAACATAATAAAAATATTACTCCTGCAAGGTTTAGAAACCTTGTAGGTATTATACTAAATTAATAGTACAATTAATTTGCAACTTGAGGTTTTAAACAAAGGTTACACCTATCATATTTACAACAGGGGAATAAACAGTACTACTATTTTCATGTCTGATGAAAATAAAAGATACTTTTTGCAACTCCTGAAAAAATATATTCAGGATAAGGCAACTGTTTATGCTTACTGCCTCATGAATAACCACTTTCATTTACTGCTTACCGTTAATTGTGAAGGTGAAGTAATAACCCAAAGCCTTTCTAATCTTTTCAATGCTTATGCTAAGGCATTTAATAAAGCTAACCAACGTACAGGCAGCCTTTTTGAAAAACATTTTAAAAGAATTTCGGTAAACGATGAAGAGTATGTCAGGCAATTAATCGTTTATATACATCTTAACCCTCTGCATCATTTTAATTTAGATTACAGGTACTATAAATATTCTTCGTACATGGCGTGCATTTCTGATAATGATACTGATATTGCCAGAAAAGATGTAATAGCCTTATTTGGAAGCAGAGATAATTTTATATTTGTACATAACCAGAAGAAAGATATACTTAACGAGAAGTATACTTTTGAATAGTGATGAGATATAGCAGACCTACAAGGTTTCTAAACCTTGCAGGAGAAACAAAAGTAACGGATGGGACACAAAAGCATATGCCTTAATTGCAGGATTTCTTTTAGTGAGGGAACAGACTTTTACAATGTAATTACAGTAAAATGTCCGCAATGTTCTGAAAACACTTTTTTTGTAAATCAGAAGTTTAAGCCCCCTAAGAAAACAGATGTGAGACAATGGGAAATAGTTTCATTATTAGTAAAAAGCGGATTCCGTTATCAAACCCTTTATGAAAAAGCAGATAATATCGAGTTAAAAATCAATTATCCAACTATGCTGAAAGAGGCAAAGAGTTTTATAGAAAAGTATAAAATACAGGGAACTAAATAATTAAACAATGAAAATAGGGCTTTATTTCGGGACGTTTAACCCCATACATGCAGGGCATTTAATTATTGCCAACCACATGGCTGAATATAGCGATGTTGACCAGGTATGGATGGTAGTAACACCACACAACCCCTTAAAGAAAAAAAGCTCCCTGCTGGACGATTACCACCGCCTGCAAATGGTGCACCTCGCTACTGAGGATTACTTAAAGCTTAAGCCCAGCGATATTGAGTTCAAACTGCCACAGCCCAACTATACGGTACACACACTGGCACATCTGCAGGAAAAATATCCTGATTATGAATTTTCGCTAATTATGGGTGAAGACAACCTGAACTCCCTGCACAAGTGGAAAAATTATGAGGTTATCCTGCAAAACCATGATATTTATGTATACCCACGTATTAATGGTGAAATTTCCAATCCTGAATTGGTTTCACATTCGCGAATTCACCGTATAGATGCCCCGGTTATAGAAATTTCTTCCACCTTCATCCGTAACAGTATAAAAGAGGATAAAAATGTACAGCCACTATTGCCTGCTAAGGTTTGGGAGTATATAGACCATAATCTGTTTTATAAAAAATAATTTTAAGAAACACTTTACACTGTTAACATTCGTATATAGCATAAACATAAGGTATTTTGTACCTTTACTTTAAAATTAATGTGTTATGCTAAACTTTGAATATTATAATCCTGTAAACCTTGTATTTGGCAAAGGTCAGATAGCAAAACTCTCTAAACTTATACCTCAAAACGCTAAAGTACTGCTGGCTTATGGCGGAGGGAGCATCTTTAAAAACGGAATTTACAATCAGGTTACAACAGCCCTAAGCGGGTATGACATTACTGAATTTGGCGGTATAGAGCCTAACCCCCGTTATGAAACGCTGATGAAAGCCGTTGAGGTAATGCGTGAAAATAAACTCGACTATATACTTGCCGTAGGCGGTGGGTCTGTTATAGATGGGGTTAAATTTATATCGGCAGCCGTGCATTTTGAAGGCGATCCTATAGATATTTTACAAAAGCGAATCCGCATAGAAGATAACGCCGTGCCTTTTGGTACAGTGCTTACACTTCCGGCAACGGGCAGCGAGATGAATTCGGGTTCTGTAGTAACTATTAATGCTACACAGGAAAAATTATCTTTTGGCGGCCCGGCAGTATTTCCGCAGTTTTCAATCTGCGATCCGGGAGTTATTGCTTCTTTACCTAAAAGGCAGTTACAAAATGGTGTTATAGATGCTTTTACGCACGTTATGGAACAGTACCTTACCTATCCGCATGATGCGCTTTTGCAGGACAGGATAGCCGAGGGCATATTACAGACGTTAGTAGAAATCGGTCCCAAAGTGGTTGAAAACCCTGCCGATCATAAGCTGGCATCTAACTTTATGTGGAGTTGTACTATGGCGTTAAACGGACTGATACAAAAGGGCGTACCTACCGACTGGGCTACCCACATGATTGGCCATGAGCTTACCGCACTTTATGAAATTGACCATGCCCGCACATTGGCTATTATAGCCCCAAACCTCTACCGGGTGCTGTTTGACACTAAAAAGGAAAAACTGGCACAGTACGGAGAGCGGGTGTGGAACATTAAAGCAGATACTGTTGAAGAAGGTGCTTCTATGGCGATAGAAAAAACGGTTCAGTTTTTCCATATTATGGGTATGGATACCAAGCTGTCTAACTACACGCCCGAATATGAAAAAACAGCCGATTTTATTGTAAAACGTTTTGAAGAGCGTGGCTGGAAAGCACTGGGCGAACGCCAAAATATAACACCGGATAAAGTAAAGGCTATCGTAGAGCTTAGTTATTAAAATTAAAAAAAGGCACTCCCTGTTTTTGTACTCACGGGAATGCCTTTTAAAACACCAAAAACAAAAAATTTAACTAACCTGTTTGTATCGTTGTTAGTAACCCAAATTCATAATAGATAACGGTTTATAGTGAACTACATTGTATGTCAATTCACAATAATATGTTAATGTTTTCAGCTTTTTTGCCCATATAGTGGTAACTTACTTTATGCTGGCAAAAATGGATTGGCACATACTGTAAATTTTAAGTACTTTTGGCAGGAGAAAAAACGTTATCAGAAATGGATGATATGCCGAAATTCGCCGTTATAGGCGGCGGAAGCTGGGCTACCGCAATAGCAAAGATGCTTTGTGTAAATGTACCTGAAATTACCTGGTATATGCGCAATGCAAGTGCCATAGAACATATAAAACTGCAAAAGCACAACCCTAATTACCTTAGCTCGGTTGAGTTTGATACTAAAAAGCTGCGCCTTACCGATGATATTAATGAGGCTGTAGCCTATGCCGACTATATTATTTTTGCCATTCCTTCAGCTTTTTTGAGCAAAGAGCTTGAAAAACTTACCGAAAGCCTTGAGGATAAGGTTATCTTTTCTGCCATAAAAGGCATTGTGCCCGAAACCAGCCTTATTGTTGGCGAGCACTTTAACCAAAAGTATGGTATATCATTAGATAATATCGGGGTTATTACAGGCCCCTGCCATGCAGAGGAGGTAGCATTAGAGCGCCTTTCTTACCTTACCATAGCCTGCGGCAACCAGAAAAAGGCAAAAATGATGGCAAAAAACCTTAACAGCCATTATATAAAAACTAAAATATCTGACGATATTATAGGCACAGAGTATGCCGCCATGCTTAAAAACATATATGCCATTGCTGCCGGTATTGCACACGGGCTGGGCTATGGCGACAACTTTCAGGCACTGCTGATGAGCAATGCCATACGCGAAATGAAAAAGTTTATACGCAAAGTGCACCGCATGAAGCGTAATATTAATAATTCGGCTTACCTGGGCGACCTTTTGGTTACCGGCTATTCGGTTTTTTCAAGAAACAGGATGTTTGGCAACATGATAGGCAAAGGGTATACGGTAAAATCAGCCATGATGGAAATGAGCATGGTTGCCGAGGGATACTACGCCACTAAAAGTGCCTATATGCTTAATAAAGAATATGAAGCCAAAACACCAATTATAGATGCTGTTTACAGCATACTGTATGAAGGTAAAGACGCTAAACAGGTATTTAGCAGGTTAACCGATAAACTGGACTAATAAATGTAAGTACTGATGGACCATATGATAAACCATCCGGGTATTATTGCCGGGTTTTCTATTGTTGTTATTGTGATGTTGCTGCTGGACCTTGGGGTGTTTAACAAGAGTAGTCATGCTGTTTCCAACAGGGAGGCACTGGTGTGGTCAATCACATGGATATCACTGTCCATGCTTTTTAGCGGGGTAATATACTATTATGTAGGCTTTGAGCAGTTTACCCAGTTTCAGAGTGCCTACTGGATAGAAAAAGCCCTTTCGGTAGATAACCTCTTTGTATTTATACTTGTTTTTGGGTATTTTAATGTACCCAAACACCTACACCACAAGGTGTTATTTTGGGGTATTATAGGGGCTGTAATATTCAGGGCGATTTTTATTTTTACGGGAGTAGAGCTTATAAAAATGACTTTTCTGCCACCGATAGAAATTTTTGGCGAACCCCGCGAAATCAATGTTATACTTACCCTTTTTGGTTTCTTTCTGCTTTTTGCAGGGATTAAATCGTGGAAATCTCATGAGGATGAAGACGAAGATAAAGATTTTTCCAAAAGCCCAGGTGCAAGAATTATATACAAACTGTTTAATGTAACCAAAAACTTTGAAGGCGACCGTTTTTTCCTTAAGATAAACGGTAAACGTTTAGCTACTCCGCTATTGGTGGTAGTTACCGTTATAGAGTTTACCGACCTTATTTTTGCTGTAGATTCTATCCCTGCCATATTTGCCATTGCCCCGGATGATCCTTTTATATTATACACCTCTAATATTTTTGCCATACTTGGCTTAAGGTCATTATACTTTTTACTGGCTAACTTTATGCACAAGTTCAGCAGGCTGCATTATGGCCTGGCTATTATACTATCTTTTATAGGCATAAAAATGCTTATAGGTCCATTTTACCATATATCATCTCCGGCATCGCTGGCAGTTGTGGGTAGTATTTTGATTATATCGGTAATAGCCTCGTTTATGTTCCCTGTAGAAGAAAAGCATTAAGTGTTTTAAAGTTTTAAAGTCGAAAGTCATAATGTCCTACTGAGTTGCATTCGGAATGGAAAGCATGCAAAAGGCAGAAGGCAAGTCTGAGGTGGGTCGCTGCGCTTCTCTTTCCATTTCGACGTTAGGAGAAATCTCGTTATCCTTTAAAAATCCCTCTCTATAACGTTTAGATTGCCGCGCTACGTTGCATTGCGATCGCAGTGACGTTGTAACTGCGACTCTAAAATTAAACCTGTAACTAAAAAACTAAATCTCCCTGTTCAGGTCAGGGTTAGTGCTTTGTGGGTTTAAATCATCAGGCGTAAACTCGGCAAACCATTCCTCCAGTATGGGGTAAATGGTTTTAGAGACTTCGAGTACAGGGTAAAAAAAGACTGAATCGTCTAACGTTTGTTTTTCTGCGAAAGCATTATTTACATTCAGCTTCAGGAAAAAATTGAGCGATACGCTTACAATCAACGCCCATTTAATAAAGCCAAAAATTCCGCCCAGTAATCTGTTTAGCCAGCCCAGCATGGCATACTTTGCCAGCCTGGTAAATACTTTGGCAAGCAGTATTATACCCACCACTACGGCAATAAAAGTAATGGCAAAGGCGGTAATAGCTATATATTTTTCGTCCCAAGATACATTGGCACCCAGCTTTTGCCCTACATAGCCGGAAAATTTAAGGGCAATATAAATACCAAGCAACAGCGAGAGCAGTGCCGCAAGTTCGCTAAAAAGTCCTTTCCACAGCCCGCGAATGAGTCCGTACAGCAGCAGCCCGCCAATAACTATGTCTATTAGTGCCATAAAAGCAAAGTTAAACTTATGGTACAATTTTCCAAAACAAAAGGTGTAATGTGCATTAACTTTCAACTTAGTATATTTGCCCAATAATTAAAACCATGTCAAGAGACGAACAACTGAAAGAACGCTGGGAACAGCTTGTAAAAATATTATCTGACCGTTTTGCCGATGGCGATACACTTGACCTTGATGCTATAATTTACCTTATAGGCGTGCAGGAGCTGGGCAAGTTTAACCGCAAGTTTAAAAAAGATGAAAAGCTGAATCTGATGCATATTGCTATTTGCCGCCTGCTGGAACCTTATGGGTATTATGAATTCGATTTTTTTGATGAAGATGGCTGGCCGCACTACACCCTAAAGGAACAACTGCCTGCACTTAAAGCCGGGGAGCAAAGCGTACTCATGAAAGGTGCAATTGTAGATTATTTTATAGAAAAAGGTCTTATTGAATAGAAAACTATAACTGTATAGACATAATTATACAATACTTTTTGTATAGCACATCATATATAAAATGCGTAAATTTGCAATCCCCTTATTGATATTGAAAAGACGATGATTGACAAGATTAAAGAGTACATTGCCGAAGCCGAAGCGTTTACAGCACAGAATAAAGAAGAACTGGAAGCTTTCAGGATTAAATTTCTGGGTAAGAAAGGGATTTTAAACGACTTTTTTGCCGAGTTTAAAAGTGTGCCTAACGAGCAGAAAAAAGAATTTGGACAGGTAGTAAACAACCTTAAAAATGCTGCACAGGACAAGGTAAACGAAATTCAGGAGGCACTGGAAAGCAAAGATGAGGCTAAAGGTATGTATGGCGACTTAACCCGCCCCGGCGACCCGCTTCAGGCAGGTTCACGCCACCCTATATCTATTGTTAAGAACCAGATAATCGATATCTTTTCAAATATTGGGTTTAACGTATCTGAAGGGCCGGAAATTGAAGATGACTGGCACAACTTTACTGCACTAAACCTGCCGGAATACCACCCGGCACGCGATATGCAGGATACTTTTTTTATACAAACCAATCCTGATGTGCTGCTGAGAACACATACCTCATCAGTACAGGTGCGCTATATGGAAAACCATAAACCGCCCATTCGTACCATTTCTCCGGGAAGAGTTTTCAGGAACGAGGCAATTTCGGCACGTTCGCACTGCATTTTCCACCAGATAGAGGGTTTGTATATAGATACTGACGTTTCGTTTGCCGACTTAAAGCAGACGCTTTTATATTTCACTAAAGAAATGTTTGGCAAGAGCAAAATCCGCCTTCGCCCGTCATACTTTCCGTTTACCGAGCCAAGTGCCGAGATAGACATTTACTGGGGACTTAAAACCGAAACCGACTACAGGATTACCAAAGGTACTGGCTGGCTGGAAATAGGCGGCTGTGGCATGGTTGACCCTAACGTACTTAAAAACTGCGGTATTGATGAGGTTAAGTATAATGGTTTTGCCTTTGGTATGGGTGTAGAACGTATTGCCATGCTCCTTTATGGCATTGGCGATATCAGGATGTTTTATGAAAACGATGTACGCTTTTTAGAACAGTTTAAATCGAGTATTTAAAACCCTGCTAATGCTGACTGACAGTCTACAACAGGATGTTACTGATAAAGGTTTTGGCATTATCAACAGTGTTTATACACCTGATGAAGTAGAGGCTATTATCGCTGCCATAGAAAATGCAGATACTGATAAGGATACTTTTAGAAAATCTACCGACCTTTTTGCGATAAGGCAGTTTTTAAAAGAAGTGCCAAGTGTTATGCCGTTGGTATTTAACAGCCATCTCAATAGGGTTATCAGCGAAGTATTCGGGAACGATTATTTTATTGTAAAGAGCATTTATTTTGATAAACCGCCGGCATCTAACTGGTACGTTTCTTACCATCAGGATTTAACAATTTCTGTAAATCAAAAGCATGATACAGAAGGCTTTGCTTCGTGGACAAATAAACAGAACCAGTATGCTGTACAGCCACCTTTAAAGTATTTACAAAATGTTTTTACACTAAGAATACATCTTGATGATACTGATGACCTTAACGGTGCATTGAAAGTAATTCACGGTTCGCACAATAAAGGAATATACAGACCTGAAACCATAGACTGGTTCACCGAACAAGAAACTATATGCAATGTTGCAAAAGGTGGTGTAATGATAATGAAACCTTTATTACTCCATAGCTCCGACCGGACAGTTAATGATAACAGAAGGCGTGTTATTCATATTGAGTTAGCTTCTTTACCATTGCCTGAATCTTTGCAATGGTCTGAGTATAACGCGATTTTTTAAGTTCGCTTCGTCGTTCCATTCCGAATCTAGCACGGCAAAGTTGAGGAATCTGTTTAAGTCATAAAGTTTTAAAGTCGAAAGCCATAAAGAGATTTCTCCCTCCGGTCGACTCGAGGGCACAGCCCGAACTGGCGTAGCAAATGGAAAGCCTTAAAAGTGCATACAGTCATTGCGAGCATAGTGCAACGGAGCGTGGCAATCTAATGCCTATTGGCTACTGCCTACATTCATTCTGAATGCAACTGGTGTCTTGCTTATAAATACCCCATTTTTTCCCTAACCCTTTTTAGTACGCCGTTAGCAATAACAGATGCTTTTTCTGCTCCTGTTGTGAGGGCTGCGTCTATTTTAGATGGATTTGCCATGTAATAGCTGTACTTTTCCCTTACGGCTTTAAACTTTTCGGTAATCAGCTCAAAAAGTGCCTGCTTGGCATGTCCATAACCATAATTACCACCTGTGTAGTTAGCATGCATTTGTTTAAGCTGCTCATCTGTTGCCAGTAATTTATAAATAGCAAATACATTACAGGTATCGGGGTTTTTAGGCTCTTCAAGCGGTGTACTGTCAGTTTCAATGCTCATTACCTGCTTGCGTAAAGGCTTATCTTCCTGAAATATATTAATGTAATTGTTACGGGACTTGCTCATTTTTTCGCCATCTGTACCGGGTACAATTTTAGTAATATCACTGGTAATTGCTTCAGGCAGTACAAAAGTATCCCCCATTTGATGATTGAAACGCGATGCAACATCGCGGGTAATTTCAATATGCTGCAATTGGTCTTTACCCACAGGTACAAACTCAGCATCATATAAAAGTATATCGGCAGCCATAAGCATTGGGTACGTAAACAGTCCTGCATTTACATCTTCCAGCCTGTCGGCTTTGTCCTTAAAAGAATGTGCCAGTGTTAATCTCTGGAAAGGGAAAAAACAGCTTAAATACCACGACAGTTCTGCTGTTTGCGGTACATCGCTTTGGCGGTAAAAGGTAACTTTGTTAATATCAAGTCCGCAGGCAAGCCATGTTGCTGCCACACTATACGTGTTTTCACGCAGGGTTTTGCCATCCTTAATCTGTGTTGCAGAGTGCAGGTCGGCTATAAAAAGGAATGATTTGTTTTCAGGTTTATTTGCCATTTCTATGGCAGGCAGTATAGCACCCAAAAGGTTACCCAAATGTGGTGTACCTGTACTTTGTATGCCTGTTAATATTTTTGCCATTGCTGTATTTTGAAATTTTTGACAAAGGTAACAGTTTTGATAAAAGATAGCTCCTGAATTTATTACATTTGGCACTATGAAAATAATCCGGCTATTTTTCCTTGCATTATGGCGCGTTTGGTTTTACATCCTTATGGGTGTGCCCATCATTATTTTATCTCCGCTGCTTATCCTCTCCATACTGTCTGAAAAAACCTATCCGCAGTTTTTTATACTTGCACGTTTTTGGGCAAAGATTATTCTGTTTGGTATGGGCTTTTATTATAAAATTGAGCGTGAGCAAAAAATGGAAAAAGGCAAGAGCTATATGCTGGTTGCCAACCATACCTCTATGACCGATATTATGCTGATGCTGGTAACTTCAAAAAATCCATTTGTATTTGTTGGGAAAAAGGAACTTGTTAAAATACCCATATTCGGATTCTTTTACAAACGCACCTGTATTTTGGTGGATAGGAACAGCTCTAAAAGCCGCTTTGAGGTTTTTAAAAGAGCACAGCTGCGCTTAAACCAGGGGCTGAGTATCTGTATATTTCCCGAAGGGGGAGTGCCCGATGATGAAACTGTTTTGCTTGACGAGTTTAAAGACGGGGCATTCAGGCTGGCAATAGAACATGAAATACCTATTGTGCCTATGACTTTTCCTGATAACAAAAAGCGTTTTTCTTTTAAGTTTTTTAGCGGAAGCCCGGGGCTTATGCGTGCAAAGGTGCATCGTTTTATACCTACAGACGGATTAACGCTTGATGATAAAAAAGAGCTGAAAGATAAAACCCGGCAGATAATATATAGGCAACTGTTGCTTTTCAATAAAAAATAAAAGCGCCCCGGTAGAGAGCGCCCTTACATCCCTTATAATGGGACTACCTAAATTTTTATCTAAAAGCTGAAACTTACACCGGAATATAACCCGATAAAGTAAGGCCTGAAGTTTCCTGAATTGGTACTAAATGTATTAACCTGATACTTGAACGTTGGTTCAAAATTAGCCTGGAAAGACTTCCAGAAGCGATATTTAAACCCTATACCCACATTGGTACTGAAGTTTACACTGTTAAGGTTATCTGCCTGGCCAATATTAGTGCTGTAACCCTGAACTGAAACTACGCTTATATTATTATCATTAAGGAACAGGGTACTTACGCCGCCAATTATGTCAATACCGAATTTTTTATCGACTAACGCATACGAAAGCTCTACAGGTACTTCTACATATCCCATTTGCTGAACCATTTGCCCGCCGAATACCTGAGTAGGAACCTGATCTGTAGCAAAGCCCAGTGGTGCAAAGGAACTTGCCTGCCCCTGGTTTTGCACTACTATATTTGCTGACTGAGATGCTGTCCTTACATTTGGCGTAGTTGAGTTTAAGGAGGCGTAAAACTCTATATCCTGTGTTGCGTAGCTAAGGTTTACCGTATTGATACCGGAGCGTATAGATAATTTTTTACTAAGGGCATAGTTAACCCCTACGCCATAGCTCATATTATTATCATACTCCTTAGTGTTACCGGAAAACTGTGCGTCTATGGGTGAACCCTGCGAGAGGGAGTTGTAGAATACAGGAGCCAATTGCGGTTTAATGTTCCATCGGTTGGTAAGTGCTGCATCAGCCAGTACATCATTTTCTGTTTTATTGAGCTGTTCCTGCAATAGTTTTTCAAGCTCATTTTCAGGGGCTGTTTCAGTTGAGTTTTCAGCGGCTTCGGCAACAGCCTTATCTGCATCTTCACTATTACCATTATTTATAATCTGCAGGTTTCTATCGCTATCAGCTTTTACCTTAAATTCACTATTATTTTCTGCCTCTTCCTCATTACGTACAGCAACGCCCCTATCTCTATTAATTTTGGCATCTACACCTTCTTTCACTACAACAGGGGCTTTATCATCTGCCTCATTTGCATTTTGCGATTCGCTATATACTACTGCACCCGATTGAGGTACTGTATTCCTGTTACCTTGGGCATTATTGCCGTGTGGAGTATGACTGTTGGCAGTATTGCTTCTTCCCGGTTTTTCCGCATTGGTAACTACAGCGTTATCAGTGTTGCCTGTATTAAAGGGAGCTATAGTGTTTGGGTTTATATTTATTGTATTTTCAGAATTGTTTTCTTCAGCATTTTGATTGCCTTCTGTTGTGGTTACAGTATTATTTCCGGCATCAATTACAGTGGGGTTGTTGCGGATGGGCACCTGCGTAGGCTTAATTTTTGTTGAACCGTCACTGTTCTTTTCCTTTTTATCATATACTACAGGGTTTACATTAAAATCGCCTCCGTTAAAAAAGGGATAGATCGCTATTAACCCTATTACCAATACAGCGGCAATACCAGAGAGTTTTGCCCATAAAGGCACTACCCTCCTGCGCTTTTTATTTTTTTGCAGTTCGGAGGCTATATTATTCCATACTTTATCAGGCGGAGCTGCCTCAAAATCCTTGAATTTCTCCTGAAATAACCTGTCTATGTTCTTTTTCTCACTCATTTGCTTGAAGGTACTTTGCTATTGCCCTGCTGAGCTTCAATTTTTTCCTTTAATATTACCCTTGCCCTTGCAAGGTTAGATTTAGATGTCCCGGTGGTTATGCCCAGCATTTCCGCAATTTCCCTGTGCGAATATCCGTCTATAACATAGAGGTTAAAAACCATCCGGTACCTGTCTGGCAGCTGCTGTATTATAGACACCAGAAAATCCATACTTACAGATTCTGTTTCTATCTCCACCTCTGCCTCATCGGGTATATTTTCATTTACCAATTCAAAAACACCCTCTGTCCTGTACTTTTGCAGTACATTATTAATCATTACACGTTTAGCCCAGCCCTCAAAAGAACCCTTAAAGCCAAACTGACCTATTTTGTTGAAAATAATTATAAAACCATCCTGAAGGTTATCTTCGGCATCTGCATAATTGCGGGAATACTTAAGGCATACAGAAAACAGCTTAGGGGCAAAAAGCCTGTATAACTGTTCCTGCGCCCTTATATTGTTTTGCTGGCAATCCTGTATGAGCTGATCTAACCCCAATGATTTTCATTTTCTGTTACTATTCTGCCACCGGCACCACTACTTCCCTAAACCTTTGGTTGCCATCTTCATCTTCTCCCTCAAAAAACTTAAAAACACACTCGTTGTGGGCATACTGAGGGTCACATATAAACTGGAATGATGCCTGCTCGCCCTCTATTAATGACAGTGACTCACAACTGAAATTGCTAAGTACAATTGCCTGTGCAGCCACTACCCAAACATTACCCGAGGGGTTACCTTCACGGTCGTAATAAAAGCCGTCAAAATAATGGCAGTCAGTTGGTCTTTTGTATGTTACAGTAATATCATACGTTTGGCCCCGTTCAAAATACTCAGGTACAGTTACGTTTGTAACCGGTATAAATTCTAAGGTAAAATCTACCCTCCTGCCATCATCCATAGAGCAGGAAATAAATATAAATACTACTGTGCACAGTAATATCAGCTTTTTCATATATCAATCAGCAAAATTGGTTATTGTAAGTATGATGCGTAAACCTCTAAAAGGTTGCGTAAAATTATGTAAAAATAAAGTCTTAAGTTATAATCTGTCAGCTAAATAAAAAAAGCCGTATATTTATGAATAGCAATAGTAAAGAATTAACGTATGAAAACATTGTTACATATACTTGCAGTGCTGTTTGCCACATATTCAGTCACTGCACAAATGCAAAAGAGAGAGGCATTTGACGTAAAGCTGCCTGTAGCCGAAATTAATGATGGGGCACTTATTGAAAATGCAGATGCAAAAGTGATACTTAAAGAAGTTAATATAAATTTATTCGGAAAGAACAACGTACTCCACACACTTGCTGTACTCTCTGGCACTACAATGGGTGAAAAGCAGGAAACCTACTATTATATGAAGCTGTCATCAAAAGATAAAACTATAAATATAGTGCGCCTGCTTTACAAACACGACGGAAAGCTATATCTGGAAGATTCTGACGGGAGCTTTGATATCAGGGATTACTATATTTCCTGCGAGGGGTCAGATTCCTGCTTTCCGAGGCTGTTTTACAGTGACGGCAGGTATATATGGAGCTGTAGGGATACACTGGTATGTATGATAAGTGACGATGAAGAGGACAAGTGCCAAATTACAACTTCGGCAATATTTGAATAAAAAAGGGCTGCTTTATGCAACCCTTTTTTTATACTCTTTATGCCATGCTTTCTTTAATGGCATCTTTTATTTTAAGTTCCAGTTCATCGGCAAGTTCGGGGTTGTCTTTAATTAACGACTTAACGGCGTCACGCCCCTGTCCTAACTTGGTATCGCCATAACTAAACCATGACCCTGATTTTTTAACGATGTCAAACTCTACGGCAAGATCCAGTATTTCGCCTGTTTTAGATACACCCTCGCCATACATAATGTCGAACTCTGCCGTTTTAAACGGTGGTGCTACTTTATTCTTTACAATTTTAACCTTAGTACGGTTACCTATTACATTTTCTCCGTCTTTTATCTGCGATGACCTCCTGATATCCAGCCTTACCGAAGCATAGAATTTAAGCGCGTTACCACCCGTGGTAGTTTCGGGGTTACCAAACATAACACCTATTTTTTCACGAAGCTGGTTAATGAAAAATACCGTACAGTGGGTTTTGCTGATAGTAGCAGTTAATTTTCTTAGTGCCTGACTCATTAAGCGTGCATGAAGCCCCATTTTACTGTCGCCCATTTCGCCCTCAATTTCGCTCTTTGGGGTAAGTGCCGCTACCGAGTCGATAACTACAATATCTATAGCCCCGCTACGGATAAGGTTTTCGGCAATTTCCAGTGCCTGCTCTCCGTTATCGGGTTGCGATATGATGAGGTTTTCTATATCAACGCCCAGTTTTTCGGCATAAAGGCGGTCAAAAGCATGCTCTGCATCAATAAAGGCGGCAATACCTCCGGCTTTTTGTGCTTCGGCAATGGCATGAAGGGTTAGCGTGGTTTTACCTGACGATTCCGGACCGTATATTTCTATTATCCTGCCGCGAGGGTAACCGTTTACACCCAGTGCAAGGTCTACCCCCAGCGAACCCGATGGTATAGATTCAACTTCCTCTACCGCCTGATCGCCCAGTTTCATTACCGTGCCCTTGCCATATGCTTTATCCAGTTTATCCAGCGTTAGCTGTAATGCCTTTAGTTTTGCTTCTTTATCTGCGCTCATTTTGTTTGCTTTTATTTTGTAGCGTAAAAATACTGCTTTTATTTGAGAGCGCAATGTAAGAAAATAATCTTATAAAGAAATAGTTTTTGGTAGAATTTTTTTGGTATTTTTAAAAATCAAAATTAATTTATGAACACTAATTATTATGTTCTATTTGAGAGCTGGAAAATGGATAGCAATCAATGGTCAATATTTTCAGGATTAGCGGGTATAATTCTAACTCTATCTGGTTTTGCAATCGCATTATACATCTATTGTAAACAAAGAAAAGACAATGCACAAGACGCTTTCGATTTTTTTCAATTATCATTGCCTCAACTCAAATCGGCTATTGAAAGCACGACGGAAAGTATCGAAATTTTTATTAATAGTTTAAAAGATAAAAATCATAGTTTCACACGACCTATACTTTCAGCTTCTCTAAATGATAAATTTATTAATAAAATTAATATCGTTGACTTAAATAGATTTTACATTAAAAAGAGAAATCAAAAGCATAAAATATTTCTTGAGTTTTTAAAAAATACAAACTTTTTTGGAGATTATCATACCTATTTCAATAATGAGTTAAGTTACTTTAGAAATACTTATTTTGTGAAAGAACAAGTTTATAATAAATGGCAACTTCTAAGGTCCAATAAATTCTTTTCAACAATATCTGATGTTAACGAAACCAGCGAATATAAAATATTTTATAGCACATGGGTAACTAATTTAAACAACGATAATGAGGTTTTTGAAACTAATGGTGACGGTCAGCCTATAGCATTAAAAAACAGAACATATTTAATTGAAAATCACATTAAATCTTTAGCCCAAGATATTTTCCCACATATTCAATATAGCGAAAAGGCAAATGAAGTAAATTTGATAGCAAACGAAGTAATTGCCGCCTTTGATGATATGGAAAAATTTAGAGAATCTATAATTAATACATTAGAAGAAGACTTAGGAAAATTTAATGATACATTAAAAAATATTAAAAACATAATCGAATAGTATTAAGTAATCATCTTTATTTTCTATTTAAAAAACTTACAAACATACTATAATGAATCTCATATCTATAAAAACTGAAAACGACTATAACATAGTATTGGAAAGACTCGAAGAGATTTTTGATGCTAAACTGGGCACGCCCGAAGGTAAGGAACTTGAAGTTTTGGCTAAGCTGATTGAGGAATATGAAAATAAGCATTATGCAATGTTACCTTTAACTCCTGAGCAAATCAAAATGCTTAAAATGGCAGAAGAAGATATTAAAGCAGGGAGAGTATTATCTGAGAAAGAAATGATAGCGGGTAATCCTGAATGGCTTAAAGAATAACTAATTATCTTATCTTTGTTCTATGCAGTTAATCAATACTCATATCGACAGCCTTAAAAAACTTTGTGATACCCACAATGTAGAAAAAATGTACCTGTTTGGCTCGGCATTAACAGCAAACTTTAATGCGGCAAGCGATATAGATTTTTTAGTGAGGTTTAAACCTATTGATTTATCTAAGTATTTTGATAACTATATCGATTTTAAGGAAAAACTTAAAGCACTCTTGGGGCGTGAGGTTGATGTGGTAGAAGAGCAGACTTTAAAAAATCCTGTGCTTATCAATTCTATTAATAAAAATAAGGAGTTGGTATATGGATGAGCGCATACTTAAATGGCTGTATGATGTTAAATTAGCTATTGATGAAATAAACGGCTTTTTTGAAAATCAGGATAAAGATTTTTTTAAATATCGTGAAAATATAATGCTTAAAAGGGCTATTGAACGTAACCTCGAAATTATCGGCGAAGCAATAAACCGCATTATAACCCGTGATGCTTCTTTTGAAACTAAAATAACAAATGCCAAAGCTATCATTGGGTTACGAAATCAGGTTATCCACGCTTACGATAATATTTCTGATGAAAATATATGGTCGATACTCATTAACCACCTGCCTAAACTCAAAAAGGAAATTGACAGACTGATTAGCCAAAACTAAGCTGCTGCTTTCCCATTTCCTAAAAATCATTACCTTTGCACCCGGTTCCGCCAATAGGAGCTGGTACATACTGTAATTTCTCACTTAAAATTGTATAGCATGCAACTGTTCAACACTTTAAGCGCAGAAGAAAGGGCCCAACTTATAGAGGAAAGTGGCAAGCAGCGCCTTACGCTGTCTTTCTATGCCTATGCGCACATTGAAAACCCAAAGCAATTTCGCGACGAATTATTTCTTACCTGGAACCCACTGGAGGTTTTAGGGAGGATATATGTGGCTAAAGAGGGTATTAACGCCCAGCTTTCGCTTCCTGCCGATAATTTTTACGCGTTTAAAGATACTATAGAGGTGTACCCGTTTATGCAGGGCATCCGCCTTAATGTGGCGGTAGAGCATGATGACCATTCTTTCCTGAAACTTACCATTAAAGTACGCGATAAAATTGTAGCCGACGGGCTTAGCGATGATTCGTTTGATGTTACCAATAAGGGTATTCACCTTAAGGCTAAGGAGTTTAACCAACTGCTGGACGACCCTAACACCATTGTGGTAGATATGCGTAACCATTATGAGAGCGAGATAGGGCATTTTCGTAATGCTATTACACCCGATGTGGAAACATTCAGGGAATCGTTACCCATTATAGAAAACGACCTTGCACCCCATAAAGAAGATAAAAACCTGCTGATGTACTGTACAGGGGGCATCCGCTGTGAGAAGGCTTCGGCGTTCTTTAAGCATAAAGGTTTTAAAAATGTGTACCAGCTTGAGGGCGGTATTATAGAATATACGCGGCAAGTTAAAGCCGAAGGACTGGAGAGTAAATTCATTGGTAAAAACTTTGTGTTTGACCATCGTCTTGGCGAGCGCATTACTGAGGATATTATTGCGCAGTGCCACCAGTGCGGCAAGCCGTGCGACACGCATACTAACTGTGCTAACGAGGCATGCCACCTGCTGTTTATTCAGTGTGAGGATTGCGCCACGAGTATGCACAACTGCTGTTCTGCCGAGTGTGTGGAGGTTATTCACCTGCCGGAAGAAGAGCAAAGGGAAAGGCGCAAAGGCATTATGAAGGGCAATATGATTTTCAGGAAAGGGAAGTCGGATGCGCTTAAGTTTAAAAAGTCGGGTGAGGCAGTTTTAAACACCCCGCTTGCCGCAGAAAAAAAGCCGTTGCGCAAAAGGATAAAGAAAGTACTGGTAGGCAAAGGCGAGCATTATTACCCAAAAGCGGGTGTAGGGCAGTTCAGCATTACCAACCTTGAGCTTAAAGCGGGCGACAGGATAATGATTACCGGCCCAAGCACCGGACAGGAAGAGCTAACCGTAACCCAGATGCACGTAAATGGCAAGCCTGGAGATGTTGCCACTACAGGCGATAAGGTTACCGTGAGCCTGCCGTTCAGGATTCGCCTTTCGGATAAATTATTTAAGATAACAGAATAATCTTTTACGATACTTATTTAAATGCCTGTGCCTTCTGCACGGGCATTTTTTGTTTAGGTTATTGGCATTCAGCACTAAATTAAGTATTTTAGGTGTAATGGCAGGCTTTAAAAACATTAGTTTAATTATACTATCTTTACACACAAAATCGTTTTAAGAATAGTAGCGGTTAAACCGCGATCAATATATATAAATTATGGCATGTACAAACTGTTCTACGGGGTCCAAAGGCGGAACTCCCAAAGGATGTAAAAATAATGGTACCTGCGGCACCGATAGCTGCAACAAACTTACTGTATTTGACTGGCTTAGCAACATGAGCCTGCCCGGTGGGCAGGAACCTTTTGACTGTGTGGAGGTCCGCTTTAAAAACGGGCGTAAAGAGTTTTACCGCAATACAGAAAAATTAACGCTAAGCATAGGCGATATTGTGGCCACCGAGGCTTCGCCGGGGCATGATATTGGGATTGTAACCCTTACCGGGCAACTGGTAAAAATACAGATGAAGAAAAAGAATGTGAAGCCTAACAGCGAAGTTGCAAAGATATACAGGAAAGCATCGCAAAAGGATATTGACATTTGGAGCGAAGCCCGAAACAGGGAAGAACCAATGAAGGTTACAGCCCGCGAAATAGCGATAAGGCTTAAGCTGGAAATGAAAATATCTGATATTGAATTTCAGGGAGACGGCTCTAAGGCAACGTTTTACTATACGGCTAATGACAGGGTAGATTTCCGTCAGCTAATTAAAGATTTTGCAAGGGAGTTCAGCACCCGTATTGAAATGAAGCAGGTGGGCTTTCGCCAGGAGGCTTCGCGCCTTGGTGGTGTCGGCTCCTGCGGCAGGGAACTGTGCTGCTCTACATGGCTTACCGACTTTAGGAGTGTTAATACTTCTGCGGCGCGCTACCAGCAGCTTTCGTTAAATCCGCAAAAGCTGGCAGGGCAGTGCGGCAAGCTTAAATGCTGCCTTAATTATGAACTGGATACCTATCTTGACGCTATTAAGGAACTACCGGATATGGACACCAAGCTATATACCGAAAAAGGTGATGCGGTATGCCAAAAGGTAGATATTTTTAAAGGGAATATGTGGTTTGCCTATACGGCTAACATGGCGCACTGGCACATGATAACAGCCGACCAGGTTAAGGAAATAATGGAGGTTAACAAGCAGAAAAAACGTGTTGCCGCTCTTGAAGATTATGTTATTGAAGCCGTACCGCAAGCTGTAGAGCGCAACTTCCAGAATGCTGTGGGGCAGGACAGCCTTACCCGTTTTGACCAGCCCAAGCGCAAAAAGAAACCTAATAAAAAGAGAAAAAACCCAAACAATACCACCACCAATAATGCCAATAGCGGTACTGCTGGTAAGGAGAGGAACGTTAAGATTGTTAAAAATGCTAAAGATAAAAAATAGCCTTTTACTTTTTGGAATACTGCTTTGCCTTACATCCTGCGATGATAAAAGGGTGTTTGATGAGTATGCGTCATTAAACGGCAGGTGGAATAGAGACAGTATCGTGAGCTTTGAGTTTGAGCATAAAGACACGCTTTCTAAATATGATTTGTTTATAAACATACGTAATAACAACAGCTATCCTTACAGTAACCTTTTCCTTATTGTAGAGATGGAGCAGCCGGGCACAAGGCTGGCAAAATCGGACACGCTGGAGTATATGATGGCAAACCCCGACGGTTCTTTACTTGGTGAAGGCTTTACAGATATTAAGGAAAACAAGCTTTGGTATAAAAAAAACATGAGCTTTCCAAAAGCGGGGCTGTACAGGGTTAGCATTCAGCAGGCTGTAAGAAAAGCTAACGAGGTTCCCGGAGTAGAGGAACTGGAGGGCATAACAGATGTAGGTTTCAGGATAGAATCAACAGAATAAGATTGTATAATCATGGCAATAAAAAATAAAAATAATAAAACCGGCAACCAGAGTTTTTTCAAGTACATAAAAATATTCTGGTCAGTATTCATTGCAGGCATCTTTGCGGTTGTCCTGTTTTTCCTTTTCGCCTCATGGGGCGTTTTTGGTGCGTTGCCAACGTTTGAAGAACTGGAAAACCCGGAATCTAACGTGGCTACAGAAATCATATCGTCTGACGGTAAAACACTGGGTAAGTTTTATCTGCAAAACCGAACCCCGGTTAAGTACTCTGACCTCCCTGATCACCTTGTTAATGCTCTTGTTGCTACTGAAGATGAGCGTTTTTACGACCATTCGGGCATTGATGCAAGGGGTACTCTAAGGGCTATAGTAACTGTTGGCGGCAGCGGCGGTGCGAGTACCATTAGCCAGCAGCTTGCCAAAAACCTGTTTCATGGCGAAGGCTCAAAAAATATTGTAGAGCGTATTGTGCAAAAAGCTAAAGAGTGGGTTATCGCCATACGCTTAGAGCGCCAGTACACCAAGCATGAAATTATAGCCATGTACCTCAACACGGTAGATTTTGTTAACCATGCCGTTGGGATACGTTCTGCATCAAAAATATATTTCGGCAAAGAGCCTAAAAACCTGACTGTAGAAGAAAGTGCCGTTTTTGTAGGTATGCTTAAAAACCCTTCTTACTTTAACCCTGCAAGGGAGTCAAGAAAGGATATTGTGCTTAACAGACGGAACACTGTATTATCTCAAATGGTAAAGAACAATTTTCTTGATGCGGGAGAAAGGGACATACTTGCAAAAAAACCTATTGAGCTTGATTTTAACCCCGAAGACCATAACGAAGGTATTGCTACCTATTTTAGGGAGTACCTAAGGGAGTATATGCGAAAATGGGCTAAAGAAAACCCAAGGGAAGATGGCAGCGAATATGACATATACCGTGACGGGCTTAAGATATATACCAGTATAGACTCCCGTATGCAAAAGTATGCAGAAGAGGCTGTGCATGAGCATTTATCTAACCTGCAGGAAGAATTTTTTATAGGGCAGAAGAAAAATAAAAATGCCCCCTTCGTTAACCTTTCTGATGCGGAAACGCAAAAAATTATCGACAGGGCTATGAAAAGTTCTGAAAGGTGGAGGGTTATGAAAACGCAGGGTAAAGATGATGATGAAATTATCGCTTCTTTCAGTAAAAAAACAGACATGAGGGTATTTACCTGGAAAGGTGAAAAAGATACTGTAATGACTCCTATAGACTCTATACGTTATTACAAACACTTCCTTCAAACAGGTGTAATGTCTATGGAGCCGCAAACCGGGCTTGTAAAAGCATGGGTGGGCGGTATTAACCACAAGCATTTTAAATATGACCACGTAAAGCAGGGCGCAAGGCAGGTAGGCTCTACCTTTAAGCCTTTTGTGTATGCTACTGCCATAGAGCAGCTACACTACTCTCCCTGCGACTCGATACTCGATTCTCCTTTTACAATGCCTAAAGGCAAATATGGTATAGATGCCGACTGGAGTCCTAAAAATTCTAATAACGATTATAAGGGTGTGGTTACTATGAAATATGCACTGGCACACTCTATCAATACTGTTTCTGCTAAACTTATTAATGAGGTAGGCCCTAAAGCGGTGGTTGACCTTACGCATAAATTAGGTGTAAAATCTGATATACCGGAACAGCCTGCAATTGCCCTTGGTGCTGCTGAAATTACCGTGAGCGACATGGTAGCGGCATACAGTACCTTTGCCAATAAAGGGGTGTATATTAAGCCACAGGTAATTGTGCGTATTGAAGATAAAAACGGTGTGGTACTGTTTCAGGCAGCACCGCAAACAAGAGATGTTTTAAGTAAAGATATAGCCTATACCGTAATTAAACTGCTGGAAGGTGTAACCGAAAGCGGCTCAGGTTTCAGGCTTAAAACAGGTGGCCCGGGCGGTAACGGTTATAATCGTGTTACGGGGCACCCGTATGCTTTTAGAAATCCTATTGCGGGTAAAACAGGTACTACACAAAACCAGTCAGACGGTTGGTTTATGGGTATGGTGCCTAACCTTGCCACAGGAGTATGGGTAGGTAATGAAGACCGTGCGGCACACTTTAAGAGCCTTACTTATGGGCAGGGTGCTACCATGGCACTGCCAATATGGGCACTATATATGAAAAAATGTTATAAAGATGATGAGCTTGAGATATCTGAAAAGCCTTTTGAACGGCCGGATAATTTATCGATTAGGGTAGATTGCTGGAAGGCTCCCGAACCCGACAGCACTGATGTTGACGAAGACTTGCCATTATTTGACTTTTAATAGAAAACGCCTTTTAAAGAAGGCGTTTTTTTATATATTTATGCACGAAAACTAAATTTATTTGTATGATTAATAAAAAAATACAAAACGTAGAAGAAGCCCTTCACGATATAAAAGACGGCATGACGATAATGCTGGGCGGTTTCGGCCTTTGCGGCATACCCGAAAACAGTATAGCGCACCTGGTTAAAAAAGGTACTACGAACCTTACGTGTATTTCTAACAACGCCGGGGTAGATGATTTTGGTTTAGGCTTACTGCTGCATAAAAGGCAGATAAAAAAAATGATTTCATCTTACGTAGGTGAAAACGCTGAGTTTGAACGCCAGATGCTTAGCGGCGAGCTGGAAGTTGAACTTACCCCACAGGGCACTCTTGCCGAAAAATGCCGTGCTGCACAGGCGGGTATCCCTGCTTTTTATACCCCTGCCGGATTTGGAACTGAGGTTGCCGAAGGGAAGGAATCGCGTGAGTGGAATGGTAAAATGCATATACTGGAAGAGGCATATAAAGCGGATGTTGCCATTGTAAAGGCATGGAAAGGCGACGATGCCGGAAACCTTATTTTTAAAGGTACTGCTAAAAATTTTAATGCCTGTATGGCGGGTGCTGCCAAAGTAACTATTGCTGAGGTAGAAGAACTTGTACCCGCAGGACAGCTTGACCCTAACCAGATACATATTCCCGGGATATTTGTACAGCGCATTTTTAAAGGAGAGCAGTATGAAAAGAGAATTGAGCAACGAACGGTGAGGAAGAAGTAATTTAAAGTAACAATTAATCAATGTAGCAATTGAGGTGGAATGGTGAGAGAAAATATAGTTGTTTCTAAATCGGTTAGTTTTGCGATAGATATAATTGCTTTTTGTGAAACTCTTGAAGGCATGAAAAGGTTTGTAATAGCGAATCAGTTATTAAAATCGGGTACAAGCATTGGTGCTAATATCCACGAAGCTCAAAATGCTGAAAGCCGCGCTGATTTTATCCATAAAGTAAAGATAGCTGCAAAAGAGATTGAAGAAACGAAATACTGGCTATTGCTTTGTGAGAAAGCACCAACCTATCCCTTTGATGAAAGCCTGAAGGTAAAAATAACGGAACTGGGATTAATTGTGTACAAAATTTTAAGCAGCAGTAAAAATAACAGGTAACATGAAGCTTAATTGCTACATTGTTCTATTAATATATTGATACACTATGTTAGATAAAACAGGAATCGCGAAAAGAATAGCGAAAGAAGTAAAAGACGGATATTTTGTAAACCTTGGTATTGGTATCCCTACGCTGGTTGCCAATTATGTGAGGAATGACATTTCTGTGGAATTCCAGAGTGAGAATGGTGTATTGGGTATGGGGCCTTTTCCGTTTGAAGGGGAAGAGGATGCCGATATCATCAATGCAGGTAAGCAAACCATTACCACACTGCCGGGAGCTTCATTTTTTGACTCGGCTACCAGTTTTGGTATGATAAGGGGGCAGCATGTTGACCTTACTATACTGGGCGCAATGGAAGTTGCCGAAAACGGTGATATAGCCAACTGGAAAATTCCGGGTAAAATGGTAAAAGGTATGGGTGGCGCTATGGATCTTGTAGCATCTGCCGAGAACATTATTGTTGCCATGATGCACATTAATAAAGCGGGCGAAAGCAAACTTTTAAAACGTTGTACCCTACCGTTAACGGGTGTGGGCTGCGTTAAAAAAGTAGTAACGGAGCTTGCCGTACTGGAAATTGTACCCGAAGGCTTTAAATTACTGGAACGCGCACCGGGTGTAACCGTAGAAGATATTAAAAAAGCTACAGAGGGTAACCTTATTATAGAAGGAGAAATACCAGAAATGATTATTGATTAAGTTTTCAGTATATAGTAGTCAGTCGCAGTTGCCAGTTTAATAATTGCTGAAAACTGCGACTGATTACTTTAAATTACTCCCCTTTTGGTATTGCTGCAATCAGCTTTTTAGTATATTTTTTTTGAGGATGGGCGTAAAGCGCATCTGCCTCATTCATTTCTTCTATTTTACCTTTATTCATTACCAGTACCTGGTCGCTCATGTATTTTACCACTGCCAGGTCATGCGAAATAAAAATATACGTAAACCCAAAATTCTCCTTTAACTCATTCAGCAGGTTAAGTACCTGTGCCTGTACCGAAATATCGAGTGCAGAAACCGACTCATCGCATACAATCAATTTAGGTTGCAAGGCAATAGTACGGGCTATACCGATACGCTGCCGCTGCCCACCCGAAAATTCATGCGGGTAACGGTGAAAGTGTTCTTCTCCCAGCCCTACCCGATTGAGTATCTCCATTGCTTTCTGCCTGCGCTCTTTGCTGTTTTTATACAGCCTGTGCACCTCCATAGGTTCCATAATGGCTTTGCCAACGGTTATACGCGGGTTTAAGGATGAATAAGGATCCTGAAAAATAATCTGTATTTCTTTACGAAGGCTACGCAATTCAGATGATGATAATTTAGTTAGGTCAACACCTCTATAGAGTATCTTGCCCGCAGTGGCTTTATCCAGTTGCAGTATGGCATTGCCGAGTGTAGATTTCCCACACCCTGACTCGCCTACCAACCCGAGCGTTTCGCCTTCGTATATTTTAAAGCTGACATTGTTAACCGCCTTAAACGTTACCTCTTTACCAAACAACCCTGCCGATGATACATATTCCTTCTCTACATTAATTACTTCAAGCAGGGGTTGCTGTGAATAGAGTTTTGTATGTTCTGCCTGTCGCTGTTCCGGTTTAATTTCGGTAGTATTTACCGTGTCTTCAAGGTAGTCTTTTATGGTAGGCAGCCTTTTCAGCCGCACATCAAGCGATGGACGGGAGTTTATCAGTGCCTTTGTATAGGTATGTTGTGGATTATTAAAAATTTCTTCGGCTATGCCCTGTTCTACTATTTCCCCGCGAAACATTACCAGTACCCTGTTGGCAATCTCTGATACCAATGACAGGTCGTGCGAAATAAACAGTATGCTCATACCCGTTTCCTGCTGCAGTTCTTTTAAAAGCAGGATAATTTCTTTCTGTACCGTTACATCAAGTGCTGTAGTGGGTTCATCGGCTATGAGTATTTTGGGCTTACAGGCAATAGCCATAGCTATCATTACCCGTTGCTTTTGCCCGCCCGATATTTCGTGTGGGTAACGGTTGTATATCTTCTCCGGTTCGGGGAGTTTTACTTTTTCAAACAAAGCCAGTACAGCCGCCTTAATTTCTTTTTGGGATAATTCGGTATGCTCCATTAAGATTTCCTCTACCTGAAAGCCGCATTTTAACGATGGGTTAAGCGAGCTCATAGGCTCCTGAAAAATCATGGCAATATCGTTACCCCGAAGCTGGCGCAGTTCTTTTTGCGAGAGTTTTGCTATATCCCTGCCTTCAAAATCGATAGTGCCTGCAGTGACTTCCAGAATACCCTTTGGCAACAGCCCCATTACCGCCAGCGATGTAACCGACTTACCCGAACCGGACTCCCCTACTATACCAAGGATTTCATTTTGATTAAGCGTAAACGAGCTTTTTTTTACAATAGGCAGCCACTCGCCCTCTTTGCGGGCAGAAATAGTAACGTTGTTTATATTGAGCAATGGGTTGTTCATGCAATAAAAATACTATTCTTTACTGAGCACCATTACAAATGCTGTAAAATATTACACATGTATAATTTCCTCTTCTATCAATAAATCTTCCCGGCGGAAGCGCAACAGTACCTGTGCCACTGCAACCACATCTTTTTCGCAGTAGGTTACAATACGGTCTATATCTTTTTCTACATGATATACATGCCATACCTGGCTGCCGTCTATATCGCCTTTTGGCGAGGGTATACCTAATATTTTTGTGAGCAGCTTTAACGATGTAAAACTTTTATAGTCACCAAATTTCCACAACTCCATAGTATCGAGGTGGGGTACTTCCCAAGGCTTTTTGCCAAACAGGTTCAGCTTGGGCGGTATGGCTATGTTGTTTATTATCATGCGGCGCGCTATATACGGAAAGTCGAACTCCTTTGCGTTATGCCCGCATAAAATATGCTGAGGCTGGTTAAAATGGTTTGCCAGCAGGTTATTAAAGTCTTTTAAAATCTTTACCTCATCACCATGAAAAGAGGTAACCCTAAAATGTCGGATATCACCCTTAAAGGTAAAATAACCTACAGAAAGGCATATTATTTTACCAAACTCAGCCCAAATTCCTGCCCTTTCATAAAATTCTTCGGCAGTATAATCGTCTTTGCGTTGGTACTGGGTTTTCTGGTCATATAGCTGCTGGGTTTCCTCATCCAGTAGGCTAAAGTCTTCCTGCTCGGGCACGGTTTCTATATCAAGAAAAAGTACGTTTTCCAGATTTATCCTCTCAACCATTATTTGTTTACTCCTTTGTTATTTATATTTTCAGATAAAGGATCATAAAGGCTGTTAAGCATATTATAGGCTTCACCCACATATATATAAAAGTCGTTACTGTGCGGGTCTAAAATTGTCTGTTCGCCTTTTATATGCCCAAGCCTTACAATTATTACATTATCCTGCGGCACTACAATAACAAACTGCCCTAAGTGCCCGCGCATATAGTACATTTCTTTACCCAGGTAGTTATGCAGCCACCAGCCATAACCATATTGCGGCGACCCTTCAAAACGGGGTGTAACCATCCTTTTTACATAGGCACTGTCTATTAGCTGATTGCCATTCCAGTTTCCTTCATGTAAAAACAGTTTGCCAAAACGGGCAAAATCTCTTGCGTTGCTGGCAAAACAGCAGTAGGCTTTTTCTATACCGCCCTCTTCATCAAGTTGCCATAGTGCTTCATGTTCTGCACCCATAGGTTTCCAGAATTTTTGCGAAACATACTCTGACAGTGTTGTGCCTGTAGCTTTTTCTATTACCATAGCCAACAGTTGCGTAGCTCCGCTTACATATACAAAATGCTCGCCGGGTTCTTCTTTTATACCTACGCCCAGTATGGTTTTCTTTAAATCATTGTCAAAATAAGCACGTGTGGTTATAGAGAAGGCACTGCTGTAATGCTCGTCCCAGTCCATACCCGTAGCCATAGAGGAAAGGTCGCCTACGGTAAGTTTTGCCGCATACCCCTCGCTATACTCAGGGAAATAATCCGACACTTTTTGGTCGAGGCTCTTAATTTTGCCTTCCATTATGGCTTTAAACATGGCTGCCGAAACAATGCTTTTAGCAATAGAGAAAGAATTGGATTTTGAATCTTTACCATATCCGTCAAAATAGCTTTCGTGCCAAATACTGTCATTTTTAATGATGAGGTAGGCAACCGTGCCCAACTCCTTATGGGTTTCTGTAAGTATCTCGGTAGCTTCAACTTTGTTGTAGTCGGCGTGTTCTGCCCAGGGCTGTGGTGTTCCTTTTTCTACCACCCTGTTATCAAAATGGGTATAATCGTCAAGGTATGCGGTAGTGTGCCCGTGCAGGTACACTACCCTAACGGCCTTAAGCAAATAATCTACATTAAAAATATACAGTAAAGCAACAGCACCCGCAATAATAATTACAAACCAAAGAAGGAATTTTTTCAGGAATTTCATACAGCCCCATTTAAATAAGTATAGCTACGAATTTACATAAATTAATTATTTGCAGACAGCAATACATTAAATAATATAGGCTGAAAGCTGTTAAAAAAGCGCCTGCTGTTTTACCGGGTTTTCATGCTCCAGCAGCCATTTTTTGCGCCACAGTCCGCCCGCATACCCCGTTAAGGAGCCATTGCTGCCTATAACCCTATGGCAGGGTACCACTATCCATAACGGGTTTTTACCGTTTGCTGATGCCACCGCCCTTATTGCTTTTACATCACCAAGCTGAACGGAGAGTTCCTGATAGGACATGGTTTTGCCATAAGGTATATTGAGCAGTGACTGCCATACCTTTTTCTGAAAATCAGTGCCCTGCGGGTTTAAGGTAAAACTAAATTCAGTCAGGTCACCAAAAAAGTAGGCTTTAAGCTGCTGGACAGCTTTTTTAAGGCTGTCAGGAATAATTACAGATTCGGGCTGTTCATCATCAGTAACCGTAATTACAGCCACGCCGTTTTCATCGCCTTTAATAAGAGCAGTGCCAAGGGGTGTATGTATAAACGCCTGCTGCATGGTTATTGGTATTGAAAGGTAAAAATAACAATTTTAATCGCCTTCTTCCAACACAAAGATATCATTAACAGGCATTTTAAAAAGCTGCGACAGCTTTAATGCCAGTACTGTAGAGGGTACATACTTTCCTGCTTCCATAGCGTTTATGGTTTGCCGGCTTACACCAATAACAGTTGCCAGTTCCTGCTGTGTAAGGTTATGCACGGCACGCTGTATTTTTATATTATTCTTCATGGGAACTTTTATAAAAACGGTACATTTTATACCGAAAGAGGATGATAAAAATAAGTAATTGCGAAAACATGACAGCCATAAGCACACTAAGGAAAGACAAACCATAGATAAACAGGTAGCACAGCAGTATAATGCTATAATTTGCAATGGTTGCCCAGGCAAGGCTCTGCAGCCTTAAGGCAGCTACCATTTCATCTTCATTTTTTTCTTTAGAAAAAGCATACACAATACCGCTTGTAATAGTAATCAGCATCAGTATTTCATCGGTAATACTGTTTTCTGTAAAGCCAAGATAAATAGTTTCTTTAAAAAGGGCGTTATCCATAAAGGCAAATACTTTTACCTTTAATTCATACTGCTCAAACAGGTCAAGAGCAATAAAGAGTGCAAATACACTAAAAGAAAGCAGGAATACAATTCCGCTTGCCGCTTTAAGCCTGTGCGAAAATAAATAAGTTGTTTTCATAAAGTTATACATTTAATTTTCATCAAATGTAAAATATATTTTCCAATAAGTAAAACAAACTTTACATTTTATTTTAAATAAAAAGCCTCACAAGTGAGGCTCTTTACTATTATATACAATTAGTTTGCAGCACCGGAAGTTGAAGTTCCTTCAGTTCCCGATTCTAAAACTTTTCCTTTTATAGTAAGCACCTTGTTTACATCGCTGTCGTTAGTAGTAACAGTAACCTGCTTGTTAAAACTACCAGGGCGTGCTGCATTGTAAGTTGCAGTTATGCTCCCTTTTTCTCCCGGTTTAATTGGGGTTTTAGTGTAGTTTGTAGCTGTACATCCGCAGGATGCCTTTACATTGGTAATAAGCACAGTCTGGTCTGTAGTATTAGTAAAAGTAAAATCATAAGAAGCCGGCTTGCCTTTTTCCAGGTTTCCAAAATCGTGGCTGTTTTCTTTCCATGTAATAGCCGATGGCTTCATGTTTTTCTCAGTTTCTGCCTTAACCGGGGCTTTTTTTGCCGAAGTTTGTGCCATAGCACTGTTAGACATAAAGAATAATGCCCCTATTGCCGCGCACAAAGTAAGTTTAATTGTTTTCATAATTTTTAAATTGTATTAGATTTACTACTGTTTCATTGTCAATGCATCACAAATATATTTACAATATTTCAAATAGTTGTTAACCACCTTCAAAGTCTTGTTAACGACTTGTTAATGCATTGCACAGCATTGATATTTATAGTAATATCGGTACAAATAACATTCCAAACTTAATGAAGTTCAATAAACTTAACATAATTGTGCTTATCGGGCTGCTTGCAATAGTGGGTGTACTGGTTATGCAACTGCTTATGCTTAAGCAGGCTTATGCGTTTGAACAAAAGGAAATTGGCGAAAAAATTCATTTTGCCCTACAGGATGTTGTTAATAAGATTTACAGGGATAACAACAGCGATTTACCCAACACCAGCCCCATAAAAAAGGTGACCGAAGACTACTATGTTGTAAACGTAGATGATGTTTTTGAAGACGAAGTA
>JBQGDD010000016.1:0-2887 GCA_052038845.1 Dyadobacter sp.
GGAATATTATTCACTGCGCTGCATACCGCAAATATTAGGCCCGGTGCTCGATACTATAAATGTAACCGCAGAGGTGTTAGAAGGCGAAATAAATTCGGCTAATGATAATCCTATTGTAGATGTTAAGAACAGGCAGGTATATCATGGCGGTAATTTTCATGGCGACTACATTTCGCTGGAAATGGATAAGCTAAGGTTGGTGATAACCAAACTTTCTATGCTTGCAGAGCGTCAGCTTAATTATTTAATGAATGCAAGGATAAACGAAATACTGCCGCCGTTTGCCAATATGGGTAAATTAGGCTTTAACTTCGGGTTGCAGGGAGTACAGTTTACAGCAGTTTCTACTACTGCCGAAAACCAAATGCTCTCTAATTCTATGTATGTACACAGTATCCCGAATAACAACGATAATCAGGATATAGTGAGTATGGGCACTAATTCGGCTACCATGACGGCTAAGGTTATAGAAAATGCTTATGAGGTGCTGGCTGTAGAACTTATGGCTATTGTGCAGGGCATTGATATACTGGGTTATAAAAATGAAATCTCTGCTGAAACAAAGAGGATTTATGATGAAGTAAGGCAGATACTGCCTGCTTTTACAGAGGATAAACCGTTATATCCTCATGTGGAAAAAATAAAAAGCTATTTGATGAATTACACTGCTAAGCAGCGATAAAAGATATTTATTATGAAGTGTGCATTAGTTACAGGCGGTTCCCGTGGTATTGGGAGTGCAATATGCCAAAAATTGGCAGCAGATTCTGATTACCATATCCTTATTAATTATCAGTCGAATAAAGATGCTGCCGAAGAAACCCTGCAAAAGGTAACACAAAGTGGTAACACAGGCGAAATAATAAAGTTTAACGTTGCTGATGCCGATGAAGTCAAAAATGCTCTAACACAGTGGCAGGAAAATAACCCTGATGCTATAATTGAAGTGGTGGTGAATAACGCAGGCATAACAAGGGACGGGCTGTTTATGTGGATGTCTCAGGATGACTGGGGCCAGGTTATAAACACCAGCCTTAACGGTTTTTATAACGTTACCAGCTTTTTAATACAAAAAATGCTGCGCAACAAGTATGGCAGGATAATAAATATGGTTTCGGTTTCGGGGGTTAAAGGTACGCCGGGGCAAACCAACTACAGTGCGGCTAAAGGTGCTGTTGTAGCAGCTACAAAAGCACTGGCACAGGAAGTAGCAAAGAGAAATATTACAGTAAATGCTGTTGCACCCGGTTTTATTAAAACCGATATGACGAGCCAGCTCGATGAAAAAGAACTTGTAAAAATGGTTCCTGCAAACCGTTTTGGCGAAGCCGAGGAAGTAGCAGACCTTGTGAGCTTTTTGGCTTCTAAAAAATCAGGTTATATTACAGGTGAAATAATTAATATAAATGGCGGTATCTACTCCTAATATTTAAACTTACGGTAGTATGGAAAGAAGGGTAGTAATTACAGGCATGGGAATTTATTCCTGCATAGGTACTTCGCTCGATGAAGTTAGAGATTCTTTATATCGGGGCAAATCGGGTATAATGATTGATGAAGACCGGAGGGATTTTGGTTTCAGATCATGCCTTACAGGTATGGTGCCCAAGCCGGAATTAAAAGAACTGCTTAACAGGAGACAGCGTGTAAGCATAGGCGAAGAAACAGAATATGCCTATATGGCTACCATACAGGCACTAAAACAGGCAGGAATTGATGATGCTTTTCTTGACGCTAATGAAGTAGGCATACTGTATGGTAATGACAGCGTATCTAAAGCTATAATAGATGCTACAGATGTTATAAGGGAAAAAAAAGATACAGCATTAATAGGATCAGGGGCTATATTTAAGTCTATGAACTCTACCATAACTATGAATCTTTCTACCATATTCAGGTTAAGGGGGGTAAACCTTACCGTTAGTGCAGCGTGTGCAAGCGGTTCTCATTCGCTGGGTATGGGCTACCACCTTATAAAAAGCGGATTGCAGGACTGCATTATTTGTGGTGGCGCGCAGGAGATAAACAAATATGCAATGGGCAGCTTTGACGGACTGGGAGTATTTTCTCCTGATGAAGCGGACCCTGTAAAAGCCTCACGCCCGTTTGACAGCTCCCGAAACGGACTTGTGCCAAGTGGTGGCGGTGCAACACTTATTCTAGAAGATTATGATTCCGCCATTGCACGTGGTGCAACAATATTGGGCGAAGTTATAGGTTATGGTTTTTCATCCAACGGTGGGCATATATCTACCCCAAATGTAGATGGTCCTGCACGTGCTATGCGCAGGGCGCTGGAGCAGGCAGGCATACAGCCGGAAGAGGTTGATTATATAAATGCCCACGCTACATCTACCCCTGTAGGAGACGCAAATGAAGCAAAGGCCATCCACGAAATTTTTGGTAACGGCAGGCCGCATGTAAGCTCTACAAAATCTATGACGGGTCATGAATGCTGGATGGCAGGTGCAAGCGAAGTTATATACTCTGTACTGATGATGCAGAATTCTTTTGTTGCCCCAAATATTAATTTTGATAAGCCCGATGAAGATTCGGTTAAATTAAATATTGCAGCAAATACAATTAATAAAGAAATTAATATATTTTTGTCGAATTCTTTTGGTTTTGGAGGAACAAATTCAGCATTAATAGTAAAAAAAGTATAATAATCACATAATGGACAAAGCAGAAATAATTGAGAAGATTAATGATTTTTTAATCGATGAGTTTGAAGTTGATGGAGAGAGCATAGAGCCAGATGCGAACTTAAAAGATACACTCGGTCTTGACAGCCTTGATTATGTTGACTTAGTGGTTACTGTGGAGTCTAATTTTGGTGTTAAACTGGGAGAAGCTGATTTTGTTGGTATAGCTACATTCCAGAATT